>CAYPUH010000197.1:0-9015 GCA_964413725.1 uncultured Cytophagia bacterium | reverse complement strand
GCTCAGGCCCAGCACGCGGTACGGGAGTTGAGCGAGTTGTTACAGAAACGGGATGTGGCGGTTAAATTTGCCATCCATCCGGTGGCCGGTCGCATGCCGGGACACATGAACGTTCTGCTGGCCGAAGCCAATGTCCCCTATGATCTGCTCTACGACATGGACGACATTAACCCGGAATTACCCCATCCCTATGTCGCGTTGGTGCACGGCGCCACAGATCAGATCAACCCGCCCGCGCGCGAGCCCCCCACCAGCCCCATCTACGGCATGCCGATTCTCGACGTGGACAAGGCACGGCATGTGGTCATTATCAAACGCAGTCTGAACCCGGGATTTGCCGGTATCGACAACGAGTTGTTTTACGCGGACAAGACCATGATGTATTTCGGCAGTGCCAAGGAAAAAGTGCAGGAGCTGGTGGCAGCGATCAAAACACTCTGACCAAAAGATCATCCCATATCACGGGTGTCCGGTTTGTCTGCCGAACACCAGTGACCCTAGATTAAAAAAAAAGGCCTCTTGTTGTCGATGCGTCAATAGCTTGCGACGATCGACGACAGAGGCCTTTTTTTCTGTTCTTTCCAGAGGGGCGTTCAGCCGGTGGAGTCCGGCTGGGGTTCGGCGGAGGCGGGATAAGAGTCGAATTCCGGATCTTCCGGTTCGCCGATACGATCCAGGGACTCGCCCTCCAGACGGGCCACCACCACGGCACCACAGGAATCGCTCAGGACATTGACGGTGGTTCTAAACATATCCAGCACCCGATCCACGGCCAGAATGATCGCAACACCCTCTAAGGGCAATCCCACCGCCCGCAGGATAATCGTCATCATCACCAGTCCGGCCATGGGAACGGCAGCAGCACCGATGGACGCCAACAATGCGGTCAGGACCACGATCAGCTGCTGGCCAAAGGAGAGATCAAACCCATACACCTGTGCGATAAATATAGTGGCGATACACTCGTACAGGGCCGTGCCATCCATGTTCACCGTTGCACCGATCGGCAGGGTAAAGCTCGCCACCTTGGAGGACACACGCGACCGTCGGATCACGGAGCGGATGGTCAGAGGCAATGTCACCATGGAAGAGGAGGTGGAAAAGGCGGTCAGGAGAGCCGGCGGCATACCGCGATAGTGTTTCCAGGGAGGAACACGGCCCACCAACGCCAATAGCAGAGGTAGATTGATCAGTGCATGGATAAAAAGTCCCAGCAGGACGAGGATGAAATAAAAACCCAGCGGTTTGAACGCACCAAAGCCTGTCTGTGCCACAATCCGGGCGTTGATGGCAAACACTCCCAAAGGAGCACTCCATATGACGAAACGGGTCATCTTGAGCATCGCCTCAAAGGCACCTTCAAAGACCGTGGTCAGGGTGTTGCGCTGGTTTTCCTGCAACTGGGTGACGAAAAATCCAAACAGGATGGAAAAAAATATAATCGGCAGCACCTCGCCCTGAGAGAGCGCGGCAAACGGGTTCTCCGGGATGATTTCGATAAGGATGTCCAGCAGGTCCTGTTGCACGGCATCGATTTGTTCCGGATCCTTTAACAGACCGAGATGGGCTCCCTTACCCGGCTGGAATATGTTGACCAGAATCTGACCCGTCAGGATGGCCATGATACTGCTCATAAAATAATAGAGAGCGGTTTTGCTGCCCAGACGTCCCAGACCGGAGGCGTTGCCGATTCCCAGCACGCCGGAGATAATAGATGTCACGACCAATGGCATGATGGCCATGCGCAACAAACGTAGAAAAATATCGGCCAATGGCTCAGCCAACGGCAATATCGCTTCGCCAAACACGTATCCGGAGACAAGTCCGAGGATCAATCCTATGAAAATTAGCAGAGTCAGTCTGTGCATACCGGTCTCCCTGTGCTGAACAGATCAAAAGTTATGGCGAGGACTGGAGTCGGGGAATGGCAAATCCACGCCGAAAGAGATCGGTCTTACCTGTGGAGAACCGGAATTCAAACGAAGCCAGAATCATGGTCGCTTTTTGTTCACGACTTTCGGACAGGTAGGGATAGACCATGGTCCCGAGCCGGATCGTTTTGGTTTGACCATGGGGCAACGTCAAATCCAGCCGGGACTCGCCCTCAAACTGACCGCTATCCAGGTCACGAACCAACGCCGGATTGTTGCGGATATCGACCAGAGTCGGGTCTACCAGAAATGTCTCGGGATTCAACTCTGTATCCATCACCTCGTCACCTTTTAAGGGCAACACAAATCCCCCACCCTGATCCAGAGTAGAAATCCGTGCCAGCTGAACCTCGGGACCACTCACATTGGTAAAGCTCAATTCAAACACAGCCAAAAAACTCCATTGTTCGGTCTCTTCGTCATAGACGGGTGTGGTGAGAGCGTTGCGTTCTTCGATGCGAATCTCTGACCGCGCGATAGAGCGAGCCTCGCGCGACATCATCAGAGCGATAGTGGCCACAAGCAACGCAACCAACGCGATCAGTGTGGTAAAAATCCGGGTTTGTTTCATTGAATATCCTTTCGTTTTATCGATCCGGAGAACCGGGCTCAGGTATCCCAGAGCATCAGGATGAAGAATTGCGATGCAGACGGGGACGGACCACCTGATCCAGGAGCGTACGAATATCCACAGAAACCTCGCTGAGTGTCTGATAAAGACGATCGGCAACCGAGTTGTCCTGATCATGGCTGGTGCTCTTTTTGATCAGATTGGTTCTCAAATCTTCCAGAAGGTCAGGCGGAATCTGGTCTTCCGCCGCCAATATGAGACGATTCAGATTGCGGATTTTTCGCAGATATTCATAATGGGTATAGAGACGTTGAAACACAGAGGCATGAGAGGGCACCCGACTTACCAGCTGCAAGAGAAGTTTGTAATTCGAATGTTCTCTCAGATGGAAAACACCGCGGCAGGCCAATAAAAACAGTTCCACATCACGAAGACCGCCCTTGCTCTCTTTGATATTGATTCCGTGTCCCTCGAGAAACGACTGCTCGCTCTCATGGCGTCCCTGCAATTCCTGAATCATGTCCTGGACATAGTGATCATTCTGGTAGACATAGGGATCCAGAAAGGTCTGGTCAAACGATTGTAGCAGAATGGTGCTACCGATAATCATGCGCGCTCCCAGGAGCTGAGACAGATCCACAAACCGGTCGTTCCGGGTATTATCCAGAATGGATTTCAGCTCGTTAAACGTACAGACATAGGAGGATGTGTAATCCGCCAAGCGGTAATGTGGCATGATGCCACATTTCACGATTTCCTTATGCATCCGGCTGATAATCTGAGAACTGTATTTTCGGATCGTCTCATCATCAGAATTGAGCAGGATAATCAGATCATAGTCGTCATCAAAAGCGAGCATATGGCCATGGCCACCGGTCACGAACACACCCAGTAAATCCTTGGTCTTGATCGCTGAACCCCGTATCTCATCCACCTCTTGTTTGCAGGTATCAAAAAGCAGTCTGAGGTAGGTATCGGAAAACTCTGTAAACTCCATAGCCACGGTTTGAGGGGGACAATCCGACAGGGCATCGAGACAGGTGCGAAAAAATTCAAATTGTTGATATGTGCGCAATCGTTTGAGCTTTTGTTGCAGATTCTGCGCCCGTTCCACTTCGGCCAGCCGCCCTTTGCCGATGAGGATGAGTTGTTGTGAATCATCGATATAGTCCAGATATTCGGGGTATACCCTCAGGACATTTTTCATGATCCGTTTAAAGTATTTGCTGGTACCGAAATGGAGTTTCAAAAAATACTGCAAACGATTTTTTGCGGGTAACAGTTCGCGGTCCCAAAAGGTGTTGTTCAGCCAGGCATAAAACTGCCGCTGCTGATTCTCATCCAGCAACATGATATAGTTTTGAATCAGGACGGGGTAATGTTTGAACACCGTACTCAGGCGCAGGGCTTCTTCCTCGGTTCCACGCATGCGATCGAAAAACCGGACATTGACCCGGTTAAAGATTTCGGGATCCGGAAAATCAGACCGATGTCGATGCAAAAGGATCAGAAAGTTAAAAGTAGCAATAAAAGAATTCCATTGCCAGTCGATAAGCTGATCGAGCACCTCTTCCTGTTTGGGGGGTGGCAGGATACAGATATTGTGAACCACTCGTTGCAACACCCGGCCGTTTTTCTGCTCCAGCACGGAGATCACATCATCCCAGAATCGTGTGCCCTTGAAAAAGCGTGTCTTTTTAAAAAAACGGATGGCCAGGTTGCCCAGCCGTTTCTCCCCCTGTTCGGTCACTTTTTTATGGTGTAGTATTTTGCCAAAGGTGGTAATTCGCGACAGGTGTCCCACGATGCTGGGTAGCAGCATTTGTACGGTCTCTTTGGCCTGGTTGACGTGCTTGTAATAGTCGGTCAGCAGAAAATCGGTGGCCTTTGCCGCGCCTATGGGCCGGTATCCCATGGCCTCGGCCACAGCGGAGAGATTCTCAAACGTGTAGGGTTCTTCCAGATAGATTTCCTCTTCCTGAGCAATCAGCAGTTGATACATATAGCGAAACACCTCGAGAAATGTGAGCGGAGCCTCGAGTTGTTCATAATACAGGCGCCGACGTTTGTCCTGATTTTTCAGCGCCTCGATCATCGCCCAGGCATTGACCTGGCGGAGGTGGAAAATGGTCTTAGCGGCAAACAGACCATTCTTGATCATGCGCAGGCCATCGCCCTTGGGATTCAAACGATCCTTGGCCAGATCCCGAAGCATCAGAGAACGGGTTTCTCCCACGATACCACGCAGGTAGCCTTCATGAAATTTTAGCAGCTGATTGTCATTGGAATAATAATATCGAAACGTCACCTGGCGGCGAAATTCAGAAAACAGTCGACGGCTGCCGATAATCCGGGCGGCTCCGAGCATTTCCGTGATGATCACAAAGTCATGGATCTCCTTTTCCAGGAGATCACAGTACTCTTTAATCGAAGCGGAATAGGATGTGGGACTGCCCACATGTTCGGAAAGATGAAAATGTAGACTGATCGCCTTTTTAAACATCTCGCCACTCATGCGGCCGATGGCGTCGTTCAGCAGCTCCCGTAATTCCGTCCCCCGATCCAGCACACCGATATCGATATCATCCTGGTCGGACCGTGTTCCCACCCCGAGGAATACATATTCAGGAGACTCGCCTGGCGGCAGGAAAAGACAGATCAACTCTTCCATATAGGCAGCGGTAAGCTTTCGAAAATCGTGTCCCACCCTCAGCATGAATTCCTTATAAAAAGAAAATCGATTTCCGTGTGTGGTCATCTCCAGCATCAACGCGTCCAGCGCGCTGAGATTCATCTGCAGAAATTGCAAAGAAAAATAACAGCTCAGATCGGAAAGCTTTTCCTCCAGGGTGGTACCCACCAGTGCAATGGTTTTCATCTCTGACTTGTAGTCGAGTGCAGAGACCCAAAGGTGCACCTGTTCGATCACCATCGCCTGTTCCAGACGGGTCAGCAGCGAATCGATATGGTTTTCGATATAGTAAATATACTTTCGGTGATGATTGCCCAAAGAGCGCGCCCTGCGAAGCAATCTGTCAATTTTAACATCCATATCAGAGATCCATTCAGGAATGAGTTCGCCAGTGGCATGAAAACCGTTACGATGAGAGACAAAGCCGTCGTACAGCAGGTCGTTGACTGACAAGCAGGCGCCGTCCACCAACCAGAGTGGAGAGGGATCAGTGCCGCAACGGGTTGAGATCAATGCGCCTATAAACATATAAAACGGCAAAGGAATAAGCAAGAAAATTCACGTGTCCCTATGGAGTGTACTTCCGCGATGAACAAATTCTGCTTGAACGCAAATGGTGAAACCTGTATCTTTGTGCAATTGATTTGCTCGCACCGATTCCGTTCCTCGCTCTACAACCACCAACTGGATGAATCGATGCCGGAGACACCTCTCCTCACACCCAAAAGGACCACACCCGGTTCCGGGATCCTCTCAGGTGTACATCAAATCCGTATAACAGTGCTCAGACAAGGGATCCTCTACACCATCTCGTATAAGGCAGACCGATTATGAATGAACAGAGAGATACCATGCCGGATGATTTGACACATGATTTAATCATACTCGGGGCTGGATTGGCGGGTCTTCGGGCCGCCATCGAAGCCTCACGGGTCAGCTCAGGCGAGTTGGACATCGCCGTGTTAACGAAAAACCAGATGATGCGCGCTCATTCGGTAGCCGCTGAGGGAGGCACGGCAGCCATGATGCGTCCCGATGACGGCGACAGCTACGAACTGCATGCCTGGGATACGGTCAAAGGCAGCGACTTTTTGGCCGATCAGGATGTGGTCGACCGGTTCGTCCGTACCATGCCCGCGGAGATCCGACAGCTGGAGCACTGGGGGATCCCGTGGACCCGTCGCGATGACGGCCGGATCGCGCAACGACCGTTCGGGGGACACAGCTATCCCCGTGCCGTGCTGGCGGCGGACAAGACCGGATTTTTCGAGCTGCAAACCCTATACGATACCATCAACCGCTACCCCAATACGGTCCATTACAATGAATATTTTGTCACCTCGATACTTGTGGAGGATCATCAGTTCAAAGGTCTGATGGCCATCGACATGGTAAAAGGCAAAGTGGTCGTGATACGCGGCAAAGCCCTGATCATTGCCAGCGGAGGTGCGGGTACGCTGTTCGGGTTCACAACCTACTCACAGACCGTCACCGGCGATGGACTGGCTATGGCCTATCGGGCCGGCTTGCCTCTGGAAGATATGGAATTCCTGCAGTTTCATCCCACCGGGTTGGTGCCGTCTGGGATTCTGATCACAGAAGCCTGTCGCGGTGAGGGGGGATACCTGCTCAACAGAGACGGCAAACGCTTTATGGAAACCTATGCCCCGGACCGTATGGAGCTGGCACCACGGGATCTGATTTCACGGTCTGAAATGACCGAAATCGAAGCCGGACGCGGCTTTACCGGTCCCGATGGACTCGACTATATCCATCTGGACTTGCGTCATCTGGGAGCGGACCGCATCAACGAACGTCTGCCGTTGATACGGGAAATTTGCATAGAATTCAATGATTTCGATCCCATCGAGGCCCCCATCCCCTGCCGTCCCGTGGCCCACTATTCCATGGGAGGTATTGAAACCGATATCGATGGCGCCACACGCATCCACGGCATCTGGGCTGCCGGAGAAGCCGCCTGTGTCAGTCTGCACGGTGCCAACCGTCTGGGCAGCAATTCCACGGCCGAATGTCTGGTCTGGGGTACCATCACCGGACGGAAATCGGCACAGTACTGCCACAGCCAGGACAGCGTGGCCCCTCTGTCTCCCGATAGTGTTGATGAAGAAAAACAGGCTTTAATGGACCGGCTCGACAAAGCGGGCAGCGAAAATCCGTACGACATCCGGCATCAACTGCGCTCGTGTATGGACGCACATGTGGGTGTGTTCCGAACAGGCAAAAGCCTGGAGACCGCATTGACGCAAATCCGGGACCTGAAACAACGCTACCAGAATATCTCCATCGCGGACAAGAGTCTGGTTTACAACACCAACCTGATCCAGGTTCTGGAACTCGAAAATTTGCTGGATCTCGCGGAGGTGATGGTTACCGGTGCACTCCACCGCGAGGAATCCCGTGGGGCCCACGCCCGGCGCGACTTTCCCGACCGGGATGACACACAATGGCTTCATCATACCCTGGCCTGGAACAGTCCCGATGGACCGACACTGGATACCAAAACCGTCAACATTAGCATCTGGAAACCCGTGGAACGCAAATACTGATTCCCGCATGGCCGTGCTGGCCCGAATTCAAACAGGAGCAAACACCTATGAGCCCAAAAAATCGTCTGGGAATATGGGGATGGCTGGGAGGCGGCCGCTATGGTGTGGAACGCTATGCCTATGCCCTGCATCGTCTCACCGGAATGGGATTGCTGTTCTATTTCATTCTGCATATCCTGGTTACAGGTTCCAGAATCGGAGGCCCGGAAAACTGGCAGGCGACGATGGCACGGTTTGATTCTCCTTTGTTCAAGTTCGGTGAGTATCTCATCTTTATTGCCTTCGCCTTTCACGCTCTCAATGGCCTGAGATTGGTATTCACCGAACTCGGCGTGGCACTCGGCAAAGCGCATCGTCCGGTGTATCCCTATGTCAACTCGATCAACAGACAACGTCCCCTCCTGCTGATCACTATGATTATCGCTGTTGTATTGATCGTGGTGGGAGGTGTCGATTTCTATCTGTTATAAGACCTGTCAAAAAACGAATACATCTCATGGCACAAGGAGTTTAGCATGAAAGAATCCACCCTCTGGGTTGCGCATATACTGGCCGGTGCCGTGATCCTGATCCTACTGAGCCTTCATATGGGAATCATGCATCTGGATGACATCCTGTCCGCACTCGGATTGACACAGGGTCACTCCATAGAGGCCTCCTCTGTGTTCGCTCGCAGCAAAATGATCTTTTTTATGATCACCTATATCCTTCTTTTGGGAGCCGCGC
The DNA here is from genome assembly GCA_964413725.1 of uncultured Cytophagia bacterium. Taxonomy (GTDB): domain Bacteria; phylum Zhuqueibacterota; class Zhuqueibacteria; order Residuimicrobiales; family Oceaniaggregativiventaceae; genus CAYPUH01. Next base: position 528 of record CAYPUH010000197.1, on the reverse strand, counting down.
TCTATCACGGCTTTTACGGACTGAGAACTCTGCTCTTTGAACTCAATTTGAGTCGTCCGTTACAAATCGCGATCAATCTCTCGGTGACGCTTTTGGGATCCGTTCTGTTTATCTATGGAACCTATGCGGCAATTTTCGTGTTCGCTCAACCCTACTGACACGACCCGCGAACCCCTTACCGGTGTTCCTGTGTCTGTCTCACGGGATTATCGACAGATCGACTCCCCTTCAGGGGATAAAGATTATTTAGAATTGAAACGAGGTTTCTCATGACTCAACACGAATCGTCCCGCACAATCGCGGTAGTGTTTAACATTTTACGATTCAACCCCGAGACAGATTCAAAACCCTATTTTCAGGCTTTTGAGGTGCCGGTATCCAAAGGAATGACCGTATTGGAAGGTTTGACGTGGATAAAGGAACACGTGGATTCCACCCTGGCCTGGCGCTCTTCCTGCAGAATGGGAGTCTGTGGTTCCTGCGGCGTGTTTATCAACGGGTATCCCCGTCTCGCCTGTAACAATCAGA
>CAYPUH010000196.1:5667-9017 GCA_964413725.1 uncultured Cytophagia bacterium | reverse complement strand
GGGATTACCCTTTGCCGTCATGATGATGCACAAGCGTCAGGATGCCAACGCCACTGTCACATTATGTCATACCGGCACACAGGATCTCGGTTCTCATAGCAGACGGGCCGATATACTCGTGGTGGCCTCCGGTCGCCCCAAGACCATTACCGGAGATATGGTGAAAGAGGGCGCCGTGGTGATCGATGTTGGCGTCAACCGTGTGGATGACGCCAGCAAAAAACGAGGATATCGATTGATAGGTGATGTGGATTTCGATGACGTGCAAAGTAAGGTGAAGGCGATCACACCGGTACCGGGTGGTGTAGGGCCCATGACCATCGCGATGTTGATGGTGAACACCGTTAAAGCCGCAGAACAGCAAATACAGTAACTAAAACGGCGCCAGTAGCTCAATCGGATAGAGCGTTGGCCTCCGGAGCCAAAGGTTGTGGGTTCGAATCCCGCCTGGCGCACATTGCCGGTTACAAATTATCGTAACCGGCAATTTTTTTCAACTGCAAAATCCTGCCTGACAAACACTCCTCTACACCTTGAGCTTGAGCGTGCCAAGTTGAGGGTATATCAGCCCATATCATCTGTACATGGCGAGTCAAAGCACATGAGGAACACCAACCAATTAAAATGGAATTATTTCATTCCCAGGCGACTATTATCAGCTGCTGAATTTAACCGCGTTCACCTTGATTTTTATTATAGAAAGAATTATGTTATACTATTATGATCGTAACCAAAACAAACAGATCCTGACAGGGGATACCGGATGCTATTTCGAATGACACGTATTTTATTGACAGGGTTCGTACTCTGCATGGGTGCCAACGCCGGGTCCGAACTCACCGTCGATAATAAAGGATATGACCAGGAACACATTCTGCTGGACCTGAGATTTGATATCGAACAACAAACTGTATTCGGATGCCAAGAGTTCACATTTCGGGCGACAGCCGATTCACTTCAACATCTCGTTCTGCACGCACGAACCATGACAATCAATACCGTTCGGCAGGGGGATACCCTCCTTAATTTTGAACATCAGAAGGGTCTTTTGCATATTGAGCTAAAACATCCCGCAAGAACAGGAGAGCAGCAAAAGATAAAAATAAAATATACTGCCACTCCCGATCGCGGACTCTACTTTTTTTACCCCACCAACGAGTATCCCGAAATGCCGGTCCAAATATGGAGCCAGGGTCAGGGGCATGATAATCGGCACTGGTTTCCCTGTTTTGATCGGCCGGGGGACAGATATACACATGACATGAGGGTTACCGTACCGGATACCCTAGAAGTGATCTCAAACGGAAACCTGATTCAAACCATCGAAAAGCCCGAGTCACATCAAAAGACTTTTCACTGGTCGATGCCATATCCGATGGTCTCGTATCTAACCACACTGGTGGTGGGATCCTTTAACAGTTGGACAGACACGGTTCGAACTCTTCCTGTGAGCTATTACATCCCCCGACAGTATTCAAACGTATCGTTCGAGCGTGTCTTTGGAGAGACGCCGGCGATGATCGATTTTTACAGCGACATTATCGGACCGTATCCTTATAATAAATATGACCAGGTCGTCGTCCATGATTTTAAACATGGCGGTATGGAAAATGCCACAGCCACCACGCTGAACAGCCGCGTGTTGCTCGATATCGGTGCGGTGCCGTCCTATTCACCCATTGGGTTGATTGCACACGAACTGGTACACCAATGGTTTGGAGATCTGATAACCTTTACGGGCTGGCCTCACTCCTGGTTGCATGAGGGCTTTGCAACCTATTATACGGATTTATTTTTTGAACATCGGTATGGACGAAATGAATTTCTCTACCGCCGCTATCAACAGAATCAAGACTATCTGAAAATGCGTCAACACACGCCAATGGCCAGTCAAAAACAGCGTGATTTTGGCATTCCTGCAGATCTGGGTGGGCGTATTACCTATAATCGAGGTGCAGCAATCCTTGATATGCTCAGAACTTATCTGGGAAAAAATCTGTTTCATAGGGCCATTAAACACTATGTGCAGGAGTTTGAATGGAAACACGTGACCAGCGAAGCTTTTCGCCATTCCATACAAAAACATACGGGCGAAACGTTGAAAACCTTTTTTGATCAATGGGTTTATGGGGCCGGACATCCACAATTTGTTGTAAACTGGAGCTGGGAATCTGAAACGAGTCGGGTAAAACTGGAGATTCACCAAACACAGCCGGATTCCGGAGCGGTACCCACATTCGATGTGATTGTTCCCATTGAAATAACGGCAGGACATTTTAAGCGTTGCTTTAAAACGCGTATCTGGAAACGGCATCAAATTATTCATTTTCAGATTCCAGAACGTCCGCAAATGATCCGGTTCAACAAATATGACGCCATACTGGCAGAAACAGACATATCAAAGCCGTTCCAGGAATGGAAATATCAAGCCCTCTATGATGATGATATTTTGGGACGACTTTATGCACTCGATGCCCTGGAATCATTGCAGCCACGATCGACTCCTTACATTGCCAGGATTTTGCAACAAGATCCGTTTTATGGCGTTCGTGTGCGAGCGGCCAGCATTTTAGGGAAACGCAACAGGGGGGAGGTCGGAGACGAGGCGCTGATTCAAAGTTTACAGGATCCGGATCCCCGTGTTCGCGAAACGGCCGCATTGGCCCTGAAGAACGGGCAGGCTGAATTCGAGTTGATGCGTCTAAAAAGCATGGATCCCAATGATTATGTTCGGGCTGCTGCTGTGTACAGCTTGATCCTATCTGCCCGGGACATTGCCCCCTCGTTTCTTCAGGAGAGTCTGTCACACTCTTCTCATCACAATATTATCCGACAGCGGGTATTTCAGGCGTGTCAGGAACGACAAACTCCGATCGCATTGGCTCTTGCCGCAGAATACATACACTATCGCTATAGTCAGGGCGGGATGCACGCATTGGCACAATCGATTCTCGATTATGCTGAATCCTTGATTCAAGAGTATCCGGACAAAGTCATTCCGATATTTATCAGGGGACTTGAAAATCCATCCTTTCGGGTACGCAGACAAGCGGCCAGACTGGTGAGCCAGTATCATGTAAAAAGTGCAGCACCATTGTTGAAAGATCTTTTACAAACGGATCGGAGATCCAGAGTCCGACCGATCCTTTCTAAAGCTTTAAAAACACTAAATCAATGACTTCTAGATGCTTGCTAAAATCAGTTAAAGTGATCATTTAATCTTATTGTTGTAAAATGGTGATCTGCAGGGCAGTAATTGTTCGTGTCATTTTCAGTTTAAAACTGCTGAATGAACTTTTGTGTGGCAACATCTCAAAATGTTTGTATATTTTAGGTGTATGGTGTTATTT
>CAYPUH010000196.1:0-5657 GCA_964413725.1 uncultured Cytophagia bacterium | reverse complement strand
GTGTTATTTACCGGGTATAAAAGATGAAAAGTACGACATTACAATATCGGATAATCGAAGAAAAAGTTGACATTTCTGAATGGACCTCCTCCGACGACCACACCTTCATAACTCATGAAGAGAGTTATGCTACGGTCAAAGAAAGACTCGCGAAAACATATCGTGGGGTTGCGGACGAGTTTTCCATTGAATTATCCGACTCGACGGCGAGAATTCGATGGATACTGAAAAAAAGTCCGGCTGAAGCCCTGCGTAAATATCAGGAAGGGATAGCCCTGGCCAAACAAAAATCATATTCAGACGCCATACTGGCCTGGAAGGAGGCCATATCCCTTCATTCGAACAATCCCGATTTTTACTTTAATATCTCATTGATATATTTAGAGTTAAAAGAGTTTGAAGATGGCATTCAGAGTTTGTTAAAGGTATTGCAGCTTTGCCCGATTTACAAGAGAGCCTATGTGGTTTTGGGAAGTGCATACATCAAAGTACGGAAATTTGACAAAGCTGCCGAGGCATTGCAAACAGCGCTAAAGTTCGATCCGGACCAGACACTGGTTCATGTGAATTTGGGATCCATTTACAGCATTAAAAAAAACTACCATAAAGCCATTCGTCATTTTGAAAAAGCAATATCTCTTAACCAAAAAGAAACAAGAGCTTATTTTGGCATCGCAAAAGTATATCTGGCTCAAGGTGATCACGAAAACGCCAATCGATGTTTCAAGGTTGTCATAAAACTCGATCCACAGGGAAAGATGGGACTAATGGCCAGACAGTCGATGATGGCTAAAGAATCGACTCAACCTGACGAGTCCGAATCGGATTCGTTAGGAACCTTGGCAGACAGTCAGAAACTATACCAACAGGCTTATCAGAGTTACATACAGGGTAACTATCAAGATTCTGAGGAAAAGTATCAACGTTATTTGCGGGCTCGGCCGGAAGATACAGATGTCTGGGCATCTCTTGCGGCAGCACAGCTGCGTTGCGGTCATATTGAAGCGGCCAGTGCATCGATTAAAAAGGCTTTGGACCGATCGCCGAACAAGGGAGCCTTTCTCAAACAGGCGGCGATTATCTATGATGTGGAGGGTCATTCGGAGGCGGTCATAAAGGCAGCAGAGCAGGCGGCGCAGTTTGGCAAGCATGATAGTGTCACGTTGGCGTTATTGGGCAAACATTATTTGATTTTGCAGCGAATACAGGAGGCATTAAAAGTTCTTCAAGAGGCTGTACGATCGGATCCCAGCAACATAGCGGCGAGATATCATTATGCGCAAGGGTTAAAAGTATCCGGCGACCACGATGCAGCGCGTCAACATTTTGAGGAAATTTTATGGTCCAAGATCGACTCGCCGTTAAAGAACCAGGCGCAGCGGGAATTGGATTCCTTATAGGATAGGCTGACACGCCTCTTAATTTGTCATAATCATAGTTATGTTAACTTGGGTGAGCGACGCGTTTTTGTTCACTCTTCTGGCCGTCCTCTCCCTCTTTTAATGAGTGCGAACCGTTTATAATGCGTTGCAGCAGCAGGCAAAAGATTCATCGAGTTGTCACGAAACAAAACGTCCACTGTTTTTACTCTGAAATGTTTCCAGCTGGAATCGATTCGTTCTATTTCACAACCAAAATTACCAGTTTATTGGGTACGACGAACGATTTAACAACCGTCTTGCCGTCCGTATACTTTATAACATTCTCGAGTTCCAGGGCGCTCTGAATAACCGTCGAATCCTCAGCGTCTGCGGCAACCACGACCTGATCGCGAATCTTGCCATTGATCTGGACGCCCAGCTGGATGCTATCCATCATCAGTTCATTCTCATCATACTCTGGCCAGGAGGTGTTGAAGATACTATAGGGTTTGTCCAATGCCTCCCAGAGTTCTTCGGCCATATGAGGTGTAAACGGTGCCAGCATTTTGACCAAATTGCCCACGACGATATCCAACATCTCTTTATTTTGTTTTTCGACCGGTACATTTTGAATATAGAGATACATCTCATTGACCAGTTCCATAATTCGGCTGATACAGGTATTAAAATGGAAACGGTCCATATCGATACCGATATGCTTGATGGCATAGTGCATCTGTCGTTTAACCGTTTTAAATGATTCTATTTCATCGCCTTGAGGCGGTGTATTCAAAAGTTGATAGACCAGTCTCCATACACGTTTGATAAAGCGGTAAATCCCAACGAGTCCTTCGTCATTCCAGTCTCCCCCCTCTTCATAGGATCCCATGAACATCATATAGAGGCGAAAGGTATCCGAACCGTATTGTGAGACGTAATCATCGGGATTGACCACGTTGCCCTTTGACTTGGACATTTTGGCGCCCTGACTGGTAATGGTTCCCTGATGGACCAGACGCTGAAAAGGTTCATCAAAGGAGATATGACCAAAGTCGTGCAACGCCTTGGTCAAAAAGCGGGCATAGAGAAGGTGCATGGTTGCGTGCTCTGCTCCGCCCACATATTGATCGACCGGCAGCCATTGGTCGACGAGTTTGAAATCAAAGGGTTTATCGTCCAGGTCCGGATTGGGATAGCGTAAAAAGTACCAAGATGAACACACAAATGTATCCATGGTATCCACCTCTCGCCGGGCGGAGGCACCACATTTGGGACACGATGTATTGACAAAGTCCGGGTTGGTCAACAGGGGTGATTCTCCTCTGCCGCTAAAATCCACTTTATCCGGTAACACCACCGGTAGTTCCTCTTCAGGAACAGGCACCTCTCCGCAGTTGCGACAAAAGATAACGGGAATCGGTGCCCCCCAATAGCGTTGCCGGCTGATCAGCCAGTCCCGAAGACGATAATTGATTTCCTTATCACCCCAACCGTTTTCCTTAAGGTAAGTAATAACGGCATCGATTCCATCGGACTGGCTTGATAATCCATCAAAGGGGCCGGACTGTATCATGATACCAGGTTCTTCATAGGCAGCTTCGAGATTCCCTTTGGACGGCTTTCCGTCTTTGGAAATCACTTCGATGATTGGCAGCCCGTATCGAGTGGCAAACTCGAAATCACGTTGATCATGAGCGGGTACAGCCATCACAGCGCCGGTACCATAGGTAACCAACACATAGTCTGCAATCCAGATCGGTACCCGTTCGCCATTGACAGGATTGATACAGTAGCTTCCGGTGGGTACACCTGTTTTTTCCCGTTCGGTGGAAAGACGGTCGATCTCTCTTGCCCGTTTGGCCTGTTCCACATAGGTCCTGACGTCGTCTCGATTATCCTCTGTTGTCAGCTTGTCGACCGATGGATGCTCCGGAGCCAGTACCATATAGGTAACACCATATACGGTATCGGGGCGGGTGGTGAACACCTCTATTGTATCCGCGTCACCCTCGATGTCAAACCGTATTCGGGCCCCTACACTCTTGCCAATCCAGTTCTTCTGCATATGGATAGTCTTTTCCGGCCAGTCGATTTGTTCATGTCCCTGCAAAAGACGTTCGGCATAATCAGTGATTTTAAAAAACCATTGTTCCAGATCCTTGTGGACGACATCCGTATCACAGCGCTCACAGTGACCATCGACGACCTGTTCATTGGCTAGCACGGTCTGACAGGAAGGACACCAGTTTACAGCGGCTTTTTTGCGGTAGGCAAGACCGTTTTTGTATAACTGCAAAAACATCCACTGGGTCCATTTGTAATAATCGGGAGAGGATGTATTGACTTCCATATCCCAGTCATACATGGCGCCCATGGCCTTTAATTGTTCGCGGATAAATTGAATATTATGTTCCGTGCTCGTTTTGGGGTGGACTCCTTGTTTAATGGCATAATTTTCAGCTGGGAGGCCAAAGGCATCATATCCCATCGGTTCAAACACATTATAGCCCTGCATTCGCTTAAAACGCGCATAGCTGTCAGTGGGGGCATAATTATACCAGTGACCGATATGAAGGCGATCCCCTGAAGGATACAAGAACATCACCAGGCAATAGAGTGTATTATCCGTGTCGTGAATGTTTACCTTGTATAATCCGGTCTCTTCCCAGCGTTGCTGCCATTTGGGCTCAATGTCCTGGTAATTATATTCTTGCTTCATCATACGGTGTTCCCTGTTTTTCAGTGTCATGGTTTGATTCATCTATAGTTCCGAAAAGGTATTAACTAGATAAGTTATAAACAATCATTAAACAAGCAAGGAAAAAACAATCTGGAATCTGTTCTTTACTTCGAATCTTCAAGGAATGCAGGCTGGATCATCATCCGGTGAAAAAAGGTTACTCTTGATGCACATGAAACAGACCCGTAGTAGATATAGACTCTGTTACCACAGAATCCCGAACTCTGGCAACAGAGGTGACATTTTGATCTGGCCTCTCCCCTGTTGTTCAGGTGTTATAATGTCCGGATAAAAAAATGCTGGGAATGAAGAATCAAAGGGTGATACGAACGTATATGGGGTTGAAGGAAACAAAAAAAAAGCCAACACACCAGAGGTGTGTTGGCCGAGAGAGTCGGGGCGAGAGGATTTGAACCTCCGACTTCCTGCTCCCGAAGCAGGCGCGCTAACCGGGCTGCGCTACGCCCCGAGCGATACAATCAGAAAAAGGATAAAACACCGAGAGATGCAAGTGTAACAATGGTCCCGGACATCAGCACTCCGACAATGAGAGCGGGCAGCGCCACCCGAAACCGAACGCCAAATAGAAACGCGGCCAAAGATCCTGTCCAGGCACCGGTGATCGGCAAGGGAACACCCACGAATAGAATCAGACCAAGCAATTCATATCTCTCGATCAGTTTTCCGCGTTTTCGCGTTCTTGCGAACAATTTTTCAAAAAAGCGATCGAAAAACGCAAATCGTTTTAGATACAGATATGTGCGTTCAAAGAACAGGAGCAATGGCAGAACCGGGATGAGGTTGCCGATAACGGCAAAAACGTAGGCTGTTGGCCAACTCAGTCCGCCTCCGATGGGCGGGTGTGCCAACGCCCAGGGTATCGCGCCTCTCAATTCCGCAATAGGGATCATAGCGATAATCAGAGTGACGATTTCTTTGGGCAAGGATCCCAACAGATGAGCAATTTCTTCCGCCATACCCGATTTCCCAATGCAATTGTCAATTTACCAAAAAAAGGATTTAAAAACAAGTATTAAAAATCGAATTGTATCATTTATTGCCGAGATGGAACTCGATTCCCGGCCATAATGCGTGTGGATATCGATCTGTACGATCGTTTGCTGCATTCGTCCGAGGCGCAAAAGACTTTCCGATTCAAAATGAAAGCCATTTTCACTTATTCGACGCACGGGAAAGGTATTCACCCGCATAGCGCGAAATCCGCATTGACTGTCCAAGAAGCGATGTGATCCAGAGCACAGGGAGATGATAACAGAGGCAATCCCATTACTTAGTCGACGCTGCCAGGGCATGTTTGATTTTGAAAAGGAGCGGTTCCCCAGAATCATAGCCAGATTCGGGTTATCAAGATGCGTAAAAAAGGCTGGCAGATCTGTGGCTTGGTGTTGTCCATCGGCATCCATGGTAAGGAGCCAGTGGTATCCCTGATCCCGGGCATATTGTACAGCTGTTTTTATTGCCGCACCTTTTCCTTTGTTTTTCGGATGCTGAATGAGCCGTATACGATGACGGCTGGCGATTCCTGCGGTCTGGTC
>CAYPUH010000195.1:0-9078 GCA_964413725.1 uncultured Cytophagia bacterium | reverse complement strand
GCGGGTGCCGCAGGGCATCTACACTATCGAAATCCGTTTCATGGGGTACAAGATTGAGAGCCAATCCGATATCCGGGTGGCGGGGCCACGGTCGCGGGTCGACCTGGGCATGATCGCTCTGCAACCCACGGTACTGGAGATGGAAGGCGTCCACGTGCAGGGAGAGCGTCCCGCCCTGACCTATGAAATCGATAAAAAAGTGATCAACGTGGACCGGATGCAAACCGCCATTTCGGGCACCGCCACAGATGTTCTGGAAAACGTTCCGTCCATAACCGTGGATATAGAGGGTAACGTCAGTCTACGCGGCAGTGGCAATTTTCAGGTCCTCGTCGATGGCCGCCCCTCGGTACTGGATGCCAGTGACGCCCTGCAACAAATACCGGCCAGCTCCATTCACGACATCGAAATCATCACCAATCCTTCTTCCAAATACGATCCGGATGGCACCGCAGGAATCATCAACGTGGTGCTGAAAAAGAACAAGAATCTGGGCAACAGTGGACTGGCAAACGTGAACGGGGGCGTGAACGACAAATACGGTGGTGATATCCTGGTGGAACATCGGGAAGAGTCGTTCCGTGCCCTGCTCGGACTGGATTTCAACCGGCGGTTCTATGACGGCGACGAGCGGGAAGAACGGATGACCTCCACAGACGACGTCGCGTCCTATATTGATTCAGAGGGATCCTCGAGCCGGGGACGGATCTCCACCGGAGTGAGAGCGTCGGTTGACCTGAATCTATCAGACAATGACAATCTCTCTTTCAGCGCGCGTGGCGGACGGGGGTCTTTTCAACGCAATTCGCGCACTCTGTTCAACACCTGGTCGGAAACCGCCCCCGAACGGAACCGCTATATCAGTCAGGAAACAGGAGAACGCTCGGGTCTCTATCTCTCCATGAATTCATCGTTTCGACATCAATTCCCGCAAAAAGGGCATGAATGGGAGAGTCAGATTCATTACCGTTATCGCGACGGCGATGACGAAACCATCAACAAACTGACAACCCCGGACCGGAATACGATCAGCGGACGGAAATCCACAGAATCCGGTCCCGCCAGCTCGCTGCGGCTGAAATTCGATTACACCCGTCCCCTGGGAGAGGAAAGCCGGTTTGAAGCGGGATACCAGAGTGATTTCCGCCGTTCAGAGGAGGCCTCGGGACTGCTGGACTTTGTTCCGGAGCAAAACACCTATGTGACCCTCCCGGAATATGAGCATACCACCCACTATCATCGCAACACACATGCGGTGTATACATTATACCGCGGAACGATCCGGGAGCTGGGGTTTCAGGGCGGCCTGCGTGGCGAATACACCGACCGTCAGGTCGAGCTGGCCGGGACGGACAATGTCTTTTCCATCGACCGCTGGGATCTGTTTCCCACCGCGCACATGTCCTATGAATTCAATAAACAACAACAGTTTATGGCCAGTTACACGCGACGCATCGACCGCCCGCGCGGCTATTACCTCGAACCCTTTGAAACCTGGTCCGATGCCTATAACGTCAGAAAGGGAAACCCCGGCATCGTTCCCGAATATATCGATTCCTATGAAAGCGGATATCAAACCATTTTGGGCAGCAATCTGATTTCAGCTGAGCTTTACTATCGCGTGACCCAAAACAAAATCGAACGCGTTCGCTCTGTCTATGATACCAATATCACCCTGCATACGGTTGAAAATGTGGGCACGGACACTTCCTTTGGTACCGAGCTGTTGTTCAACTTTAATGTAGGTCGATGGTGGGAGGTGAACCTGATGGGGAATCTCTACACCTATCGCATCGAGGGAGAGTTGTATGACGAAGCCTTTTCCAGAGAGAGTACCAACTGGAGCGCCCGATTCAACAATGTCTTTAAACTGCGGAAAACGACTTCGTTGCAGATCAACAGCCGTTACAACAGTCCAACCGTCTCCTCTCAGGGCCGACGCAAAGGCCGTTTCAGAACCGATCTGGCCATCCGGCAGGATTTCTTTGACCGGGCTCTGTCCGCAACCCTGCAGGTACGGGACGTATTCGGACAGGACAAACATGAATACACATCAGAAGGTCCGGATTTTTATACCTCGCGGTATTACACGCATGAATCCCCGGTGTTGATGCTCAACCTCAAACTGAACATCAACAACTATAGATCCGACCGGGAACGACGCAGCAATGGTGATGACTTGGGTGACGATGAATTCTGACCTCCCATGGGTCTATCGTGGTTCTTTTATGAGAGCTTGCGCTGGGTCTACCCGCTCGGAGAAACAAGAGTTTTCCGGCTTGAAAATCGGAATAGCTGAATGAACAAACACTGTTGTGATATCATAATCACAGCGGTGTTTTTTTATACCCTTTGCTGTTCAAAATACTCTCCGGATCGTTGCAGGGTACCGAAACCGGTGTTTTGTGTTTGCCTGGCAAGCTGGATATCTTTTAAGCATTGATTTGAATCAGAAAAAATGTGTACCTTTTCGTTTTCTCCGGGTTGCTTTATAATCTATGCGGGGATCGTTGTCTATAAACAGCTGTTATTTTGAGGCACAAGAGCAACCTCGATGGATACCCAGATTCGGTGCTTTGCACCGAATCTCAATTAAAGGGTGAAATCGCCTGTTGGTGCAAATGAAATAGAATCATAGAAATAGATTTTGAGGAATTCTGTCAACACAGAATCCAGTGCACTGGTGTCCGGTCGAACGACCGGACACACCACCACAATTCCATTAAAACCAACTTGTTATGTTAGTCAAAAAAACAGAATCGACTTGAATCGAATATTGCGAAATCATTATTGTTTATTATGTAGTTAAATCGACTGGTGTCCGGTAACCGGACACCAGTGAATCCAGTGAAAAATTAATAAAGCCATCAGGATCAAAGACGTCACACCGAAAGGGTTATATGGTCAAAAAAAAATGGTTTTCCCGATTTGTCTCCCTCTTTTTATCCGGAGTCGAAAAAGTCGGCAATGCCCTGCCGCATCCGGCAACATTATTTGCTTTGTTTGCTCTTGCGGCCGTACTGTTATCGGCTTTGGCGCATGTGTTGGGATGGCAGGCCACTCACCCCACTACGGGTCAGATCGTGGTTCCGGAAAATTTATTAAGTCAGGAGGGTTTGCATCAGATCATCCTCCATCTTGTGGATAATTTTACCGGGTTCGCTCCGTTGGGGGTGGTATTGGTCGCCCTCCTCGGCATCGGAATCGCCGAGCACAGCGGATTGATCGGTGCGGCCATCCGCCTGTTGGTACTTTCTGCGCCCTCTCACCTGCTGACGTTTATTCTGGTCTTTGCGGGCGTCATGTCCAATGTGGGCAGCGACATCGGTTATGTTTTACTGATCCCCATCGGCGGGGTTATTTTCGCGGCTGTGGGTCGTCATCCCATCGCCGGCATGGCGGCGGCGTTTGCCGGGGTATCTGGGGGATTCAGCGCCAATCTGCTCATCGGAACGGTTGATCCCCTGTTGGCCGGCCTGTCGCAGGAAGCCGCCCACATCGTCTCCCCCGGCTATCATGTCAATCCCACCGCAAACTATTATTTTATGGTGGTGTCCACCTTTTTCATCACACTGGCCGGCACGTGGGTGACCGAGCGGATTGTGGAACCCCGTCTGGGATCCTACGATCAAGACCATCCGGACCACACTCTCGATCATCTGACCGCGCACGAACGGCGTGGACTGATCGCAGCCGTGGTGACAGGTGTCATCTGGCTGATTCTGATTCTGGCGGGTCTGTTGCCGGAAAACGGCGTGCTGCGCGGAGCCGATGGCAGTATCCTTCGCTCCCCGTTTATCGAGGGCATCGTCGCCTTTCTGTTTCTCATCATGGGGTCGTTGGGTATCGTCTACGGATTTGTCTCCGGAACCTTTAAAAACGACGATGATGTGGTCAAGGGGATGGGCAAGTCCATGCAATCCATGGGACTGTATCTGGTCCTGGTCTTTTTCGCCGCTCAGTTTGTCAATTATTTCAAGTGGAGCAATCTGGGAGAGATTCTGGCCATCAAGGGAGCCAACGTGCTGTCCCATTCCGGTCTCGGTGTGGTGCCCCTGATGATTCTGTTCATCCTGTTGTCCGCCTCTATCAATATGCTGATGGGCAGTGCCTCGGCCAAATGGGCACTCCTGGCGCCGATTTTCATTCCCATGTTCATGTTTCTGGGATACTCACCCGAATTGACCCAGGCCGTCTATCGCATCGGTGACAGCATCACCAACATCATCTCGCCGATGATGAGCTTTTTCGCCTTGATCATCGCATATATCCAGAAATACGATCCAAAAGCCGGTATCGGCACGGTGGTGGCTACCATGTTGCCTTATTCCATCGTCTTTTTTATCATCTGGACGCTGTTGCTGGTGGTCTGGATCGTACTTGGACTGCCCCTGGGACCGGGAGCCGGCCTCTATTTCGATATGCCGGCGTCCTGACATTCAGTCAGGCACTCGTTTCCCCAACAGACCGACCGAACCCCATGGCAAAGCGGGTACACACAGGGGGACGATGATCGCACGACCCCGCTGTGTGCGGGTAAACGGTATCCCCCCCCAAAAAAACCGCAGAGATCGGGGTGATCCCTGCGGTTTTTATGAAACCGGTATTGGTTAGCCTCTTCCGTTCTAGGGTTTGAATTGTATCGCATAGAGGTCGGCGTCTTTGAGAATAAACTGCAGACGTATCGGTTGCCCGGCAAAGGCACTCAGATCCTGGCCGCTCTCCCATGAGACCACCTGATCCAGGTCATCACCGAACATGGGCTCCATATCCCCGGCCCCATAGCCGGGTATGGGTGTCCCGTCCGCTTTTAAAAGCGCGAGACGAATCCATCCCGCGGCACTGGTGGCGAAATTGATCGTCAGCCGGTTGCCCGCAAACCGCAGGGGTACCGTCATTGCCTCGCCCTGATACCAGCCGGCATGCAGAGAGACAAAGCCGTGCGGAAGAATGGACAATCGGCGCAAACGGGGGTACCCCCTCTATTTGCGAAAGTAGGTCATGGACGGATTGGGTCGACCGATATAGCAGATATGGTCAAATCCATGCATTTTGATAATCGAAAAGGCCTTGCGGGCTTCGGCTTCCTTGTTATCGAAATCCATGATCCAGTGGGATCCCTCGACAATCTTCCAGCGGCCATTAAATTCCTTGACCTCGATATTGTCCGGATTGAAACCGATACAATCCTCACCCCGCATGGGACCTTCCGGTGCCTGACCATTGACCAGGGCATATTCCATAGACGGATCGGGACGGCCGACGAAACACCGGCTGTCCATATTGTATTTACGGATCACGCCAAAAGCCTTACGGGCTTCATCCCGGTTGTTGCCGAAGTCCATGATCCAGTGGGATCCTTCGACGATTTTCCAGCGGCCCTCGATGCGTCTCACGTCCACATTTTGCGGATCGAACTGGACACAATCCTCCTTGACGCGAAGTTGAATATCCGGATTGATCACGCCGGTCACGACCTGCAGTTTCTTTCTGGCTGTAAACTTGGCTTCGACCCAACCCGGTATCTGTCCATCACTTTGTGGAGCCACACGCGGATAGAAAAACTCTCCCTTGATGGTTCGACCGTCTCCCGAGACCCGACCCCAGATCACCTTGGTCTCGTGTGGCGCTCCGTTGTACCACCACACCGCACTCAGACGTCCATTTCCAACTTTACCCTTAAAGATCGTGGCCGCGGACGCGCCGGCAAACGAGCCAAATGTCAGGATAATAGTCTCTCCGGACTGTTCAATCTCCATCGTGGTATTGTCGGTAATGTTTCGTACTGCAGGATTCCGATCCATAAACACATTGGTGCCCTGAATGCTGACCTGATACTCTCCGGCAATATCCTGAGCAAAGAGAACCATCGCTGGAAGCAACAACACCCCTACAAACACGACCAGTCGTTTCATAACATACCTCTCTAATAGTTAAACAGATTCAATGGATTATAAAGAACAAGACACGTAACAGTTTCTTTCCTTTTTCCAGGATCACTCTGGTTTTGACGGTTGCAAATCCATTGGCAGGTACAAGTCGCTGCAAAAGATGCAAGTGCACGGGTTTTTGTACTCTGGTCTCTATAGTTGTATGCTAACGCGTTTGGCTTGAAAAACAAGACACGTTTGGAGAATCCTTGATATAGGTCACGATTTCGCCACTTGAACGCTACCCTGAACTCCATGGTTCATTCTCCGGCCCCGCAAAAGACGGCAACCAATACGGGGTCGGCGTTATATTGCCGGCGGTTGATATCGATTCGGGGGTGTCCACCCTCTTCTCCTGGGTTTTGTCACCCGATTGTCAATGCGGTGTTGGAAGCATACACATCAGGTGGTTTCCTTGCCGGTCTCCTCTATACACGGCATGACGGACAAGAGGTGTTCCCGGCCCCAGGAGTGCGCCCGGTGTGCGATATAGCCTCCGGTAGAGACCGATCCCCGCAGCGGACCCGGAGACACCTCCGGCCAGTCGTCCTGTAGCTGATGCACGCGATAATCCAGAGAATACAAAAGGTCCAAAATCGCCAACAGGCGGTCCTGCCGCTCCGAAAGGGTCTCACCGTGAAGTTCGAAATAGATCAAGGGGGAGTGGGTGGTCATAACCTGCTGCATCCCTTCGATCACCTTTCGTTCATAGCCTTCCACATCGATCTTGACAAAATCGACTGAATGGATGTTCTCCTGTTGCACCACCGCGTCCAGGGGTTTTACCGGCACGGTGGAGGTTCCGACGGCCCCGAACCGACTGTAAAGCCGGGACGGTAGGAGGGTATCAAACCGGCTGGTGGCAGCGGTGTACCGATCCATCACCAGCGAGCGATCCGCCTCGGTTTCGGCCAGTCCGCAGGCATGGGATCGGACCCGATTCTGAATGTCATTATGACGAAGATTTCTGGTCAACAGTTGAAAAGAGTGCGGATTGGGTTCAAAGGCATGGATCCGGGCGGAGGGAAACCGGCGTGCAAAATAGACGGTATAATAACCGATATGAGCACCGGCCTCGATGATCGTCCGGTTGGACAGATCCAGACACTGGTACAGAGTTTCCTCCCTGTTCAAGCCGCGTGCGGAGAGTTGACGGTTGATAAAAAGATTGCCATACAACCGCGCGTCGGTATAGAGTCCCGTATCGAGTTGGACGGCAATCCGGGCAGACAAAATGCTGGCGAGTTCCTGTTTCAGACGCTTGAACAACGAGTGCACGGGTATATGCCTTTCGGCCGATCTGATATTCAACAGCACAATTCAGGGGAGAATCCGGGATGCCTGTCCTGGTGCGGCGACTCTGGGTAACATACTATATAAATCCACACGATGCAATGGCGAGAAAATCATATGATAGAAATCGACACTCAACATCAAACACGATACAATGGTACGAGCATGCAGGAGCGGACAGGCTGCGGGATCTGGCCGGGATTAGAGATCCATTTCCCAGAGGCGGCCCGTGTTCACAGCATGTCCGGACCGGAACAGCGCAATCGGGTATGAAGCCGGCCCTGTCCACATGGGCGGACGTTGCGACAGTGAAATCGCCGGGGGCGCACGTCGCGACACCTGCCATAAAGGCAAACCATCCCCGTAAAGCCCCCCTTTTCCCAACAGATGGCTACCAAAGCCTTGCAGAGTGTCATCGGCGGCAAGAGGATCCCGCCGATGACATTTCTCACATTATTTTACCAACAGCATCTTTTTCACATCCCGGAACAGCAGTTTGTTCTGGTCCAGGCGTTTGGCTGTAAGAGTATAGAAATAGACACCCGAGGTCACCTGGAGACCGGTGCGGTTGCGACCGTCCCAAAGTACCTGATGGTGGCCCGCTGTCCACTCGCCGCGCAACAGTGTTCTGACCAGCCGTCCGCGGACATCATGGATCTTGATCTCCACCTCTGCCGGTTGCGGCGTGTGAAAGGCGATGGTAGTAGACGGATTGAAGGGATTGGGATAATTGTTCAAGAGTTCGAACGATTCGGGTGTGCTCGCATGTGTCTCATCCTCCACACCCGTGGTCATCGTATAAAGATAGACGGTATAATCTTCCACCTCACCACCGACGATCAACCCTGTTGAGCTCGCCGATCCGGACCCGCGGTAGCGGAATCGTGCCGTGGTCCTGCCGCTGGTCAGGGTACGCGGTACGTTGATGATCATATTGTTGTTGCCCCTCACCACCGGCATATTGATCAGGACATGCTCACCGGCATCGGTCCAGTCTCCGTCGTGGTTGTAATCGATCCAGCCATCCAGCAAACCGCTGGCCGAGGCGTTAACCACAAAAAAGGACACACTACCGGCCTGCAGACTGTCCGGCAACTCGACGCCGTCTTCGTCATCCACGCCTTCCAGATCATCCCGGGTGGCCTCCTCATTGGACTGGGCATCCGGCTCCCGGTCCAGCTGAGCTCCCAGATGCACTCCGGGCCAGACAAAATGGTGCGCACCATTGTCCGCATACCGCGTCGGATAGAGACTCGTGTCCGCGTCACCATAATCAAAGGTCATCTCATAGTCTGTGGTCATCAGCTGAAACGCCATATCCCAACCCGATGAAATGCGCTGACCGTCGCGATAGACGCTGTCCACAGCCACGATCGTGGGTTCGTCGATGCGCATCGCATCGGTACGAAAGTAGCGTGGACGCGTGGTCCAGCCCCATGCATGGGAGACTGGGGTGCCATCGTCATAGAGGGCTGCGATGCTGAGCCAGAACATGGTGGAATCTCCTGTCTGGTAGAACCAGTCCGCTTCGGGAATCTCGTAGCGATAGGCAAAACAGGAATCCGGTGCCATCATGCTATCGGCAAGAAAAGAGCTTCCCACGCAAGTCTCCTCGAGGGTGCTGCGCGGCACGGTCTGTTCCCAGAGCACCTGCTGAGGTTGTCCGGGACCATAGATCTCGTTCAGACAGGAATCCGACCAGATGGCGATGTGGAATCGGTCCGGAGCGGAATCGGGAGCGTCGGTATCCTGCCAGTCGGCATAAGAGCCCCACCAGCGGATCGCCTTTACCGGACGGCCATCGCCACAGAACCAGTCATCGGCGATCAGCGTCTCCGAGTAGACAGAGGGCTCG
>CAYPUH010000194.1:0-9080 GCA_964413725.1 uncultured Cytophagia bacterium | reverse complement strand
AACAGATAACAAGCGGAAGAGTGCGTGGAGCCCGCGCAGGATCCTGGCTTTCGCCCGGAAAAGAGATTTGCATTGAAAGATCTATTCAGACGCATGAACCCGCACACGTGACCGATGGATGAGCGAAAGCCAGAGCCGGAGCAGTCCCACATCTACTGATCGTACCTCATAATGGGTCCAGTGAGATCATCTCATCACCGATACGAAAACCAGAACGATCCCCTAAAAACACGAAATCATGTGATTTCACTTTGCATCTTATCAACAGGATGCTTAGAATAAACCAATCCTGGAACCATTCGACCACAAAATCAGAGAAAACATATGAGACTTTTGATGATCTATTGCGACCGGTTCTCCTATACACCCGCGGTCAACAACTCAGAGGTGGCGGACCCGACAGCCGATTCCGCCGGGATAAATGAGGCGCTGGTGGGATTTGTTCATATGGAAACCAAAGATGAGGACGATGCCGGCGCGGTGGAAACCAAAATGGTCAAAAACCTGAAATGGGCCGCGAGAAAAAACGAGACGCAGACCATCGTGTTGCACAGTTTTGCGCATCTGTCGGACTCGAAAGCGGATCCCGCAGCGATCAGGGCGCTGCTGGGTCGGGCGGAGGAACGACTGCAGACCAGCGGATACAATACCCATCAAACTCCGTTCGGCTATTTTCTGAATCTCGACGTCCAGGCCCCCGGCCATTCCCTGGCCCGACTGTACAAGGAATTTTAGGCGCCGGCTATCGAATCCTGTCGTTTGAATTCTCTCGCATTTGCAAATTTTATAAACAAACCGGGAAAGACTCGATGCAAGACAAGAACAAAACGCTACTGGCAGTATTTAAACGGTCGGGAATCAGCATGGCCCGATCCTTGTGGGCTTTATGTTTCTGTTCGGCTATATGCATGTCTTTGCGCCCAAAGCAGCTCTCATGTCCCTGTTTCGAGGACATGTGTTTGCAGACACGCTTCTGGGTGCGGATCCCCCACATCATGAATAACGGCAACACTTTGGATTGAGAAAGGCAAAAAAGATGAAAACCTCATTATTCTTCCTGGTTCAGATCATCGTGTTGATGACACATTCCATCGGTTTTCCCGGATCCGCTCCGCAACCCGCGGACAGCCTGCCACCGGTCCCACTGATCCTGGATGAAACGACAGCTTCCGGATTCGCGCAGATGGCGCTCGAGTGTATTCACACCGAGTTTCCCAATAAACCCGGACACGTGATCAATTCCCCCGATGGCGTTCGCCGTCCTGCTGACCTGCATCCGGCGTTTTACGGCTGTTATGACTGGCACTCGGCGGTCCACGGGCACTGGCTGCTGGTGCGGCTTCTCAAAGCATTTCCGGATCTGGCCGAAGCAGCCGAGATTCGTCACGCTCTGGATCAAAATCTGACGCAGACGCATATCGAGGCCGAGCTCGACTATTTCCAGCAGAAAAACCGGAAATCCTTTGAACGTACCTATGGCTGGGCGTGGCTGCTCAAGCTGGCAGAAGAGTTGCATGACTGGCAGGATCCCGATGGCCGACGCTGGTCGGGCTATCTGAGACCGCTTGCAGAGTATTTGGTACAGCGCTATATGGACTTTATGCCACGGCAAACCTATCCGATACGCACCGGTGTGCATCCCAACAGCGCGTTTGGTCTGGCCTTTGCCCTGGATTACGCCCGTGCGGTGGAGGACAGCGCCTTTATTGCATTGCTGATCGAACGCAGCAAGACCTACTATCTGAACGACCGCGACTATCCCGCTGAATGGGAACCCGGTGGTGAGGATTTTTTTTCACCGGCTCTGATGGAAGCCGATCTCATGCGCCGGGTGTTGTCCGCCCGGGAGTACGTGGACTGGCTGAACCGTTTTCTGCCCGGTCTGTTTTCCAGCGAGCCCATGTCGCTGCTCCTACCCACAGAGGTGTCCGACCGCAGTGATCCCAAGATCGTACATCTGGATGGACTGAATCTGAGCCGGGCCTGGTGTCTTTATGGCATTTCACGGGCCCTGCCCGTACACAGCCCGATCCGGGAAACCCTCGTGACCTCGGCAGAACGGCACGCACGCGCCAGTCTGCCCCACATCGCCAGCGGATACTATGAAGGGCAGCACTGGCTGGCTTCATTTGCGGTGTATATGCTGTCCGAAGTAGAGACCGAATTCCCCGGCATCCCGTCGCCATACCACGGATTCAACCGCTACGATTTTATCTACAAAGGTCGAAACAGCATCATCGTGGCGCCCGACATACCTGCGCCGGGTCGCCCTTGGATCTGGCGGGCACGCTTTTTTACCCATGCCCCGCAGACCGACCTGGCACTGTTGCACAAGGGATTTTATCTGGCCTATACCGATGTGGCGGGATTGTACGGATCCCCCCGGGCCGTGGCCATATGGGACGACTTTTATGCCTATCTGACCGACGACCTCGGGTTTTGTTCGACGCCGGTGCTCGAGGGATTGAGTCGGGGGGGATTGATCCTCTACAACTGGGCCAGTCAAAATCCTGACAAGGTCGCCTGTCTGTATGGCGACGCACCGGTCTGCGACCTCAGGAGCTGGCCCGGACCGGAACGAACCGGAATGATGGAGGCCTATGGATTTACCAGCCCGGAGGATTTTCTGGCCTTTGACGGCAATCCGGTGGACAATCTGTCGCCCCTGGCAGAGGCGGATGTGCCCATCCTGCATGTGGTGGGCGATGCCGATACCGTGGTACCGGTATCGGAAAACACCGCGGTGGTACAGCAGCGCTATGAAAAGCTGGGTGGACACATGGAGGTGATCCACAAACCCGGCGTCGGTCACCATCCCCACAGCCTCGAGGATCCAACAGCGATCGTGAAATTTATTCTGGAACATGTCGAGTGTCGCCCGTAACAGATGTAATCCTCCTGTAATGCAAACCAATTGGGGCCGGCGATGTTGTCCACCTCGGTGGTGGCCTACAACTGGGGGTGAGACGAAATCATCAGATAGAGTCCACCTGGAAGGTGGACTCTATCTGCTTTGTTCGGAGCGGCCTGTCCATATATGATCAATCGGTGATCCCGAATCTCAATTCACCTCTCCGACCAATACAATATCCTCCTAACTCTAGAAGATGCGATAAAAATGCAGACCGGCTCAAGAGTATCTAAAAATCGTATTCTTTGGGCATGATAATTGCGTTCCAGAGTACTGTCCCAAAGCTCTATATCAAAATCCATAATACCTTGTTTTTTTTATGATACAACAGCACCCAAACCAGACACAGTCAAAAAATCAGGACAGCCTGTCATTTTTTTCTTACAGACAATTTTGTAAACCATTATGTGTATGCATCCACAGCCTATAAAGGGGTAAAAAATGAAAAAAGGAATGATTTTTGTTGTAATATTGATGCTTGCATCGAGTATCAGCAGTTGGGCACAGCTGACCATCAAAAAACAGAATACCGGCACCACCCTCATGCAGGTCACATCAGATGGCAAGGTCGGAATTGCCATCGGAAGCACCACACCGGCAGCCACTCTGGATGTGGGCGGGGATCTGCGTCTCGGTACCGTTGCCGACGAAGGCAATACAACCGATATCTCGGTATTGGTTCTTGACGGGGACATTGTGAAAAAACGAACCCTGACCGCAGACATCTGGGACGGCGATGCCACGGGGTCCGGCGCGGATGGTGTTGTTACCAGTGCAACATTTTCCGGCACCAGCACCAAAACCCTGACCCTTGGCCGTAGCAACGGCCTGTCCGATCTGACGGCCTCGTTTACGGACCGGTATGCAGCCAATACCGACAATCAAAACCTCAGCTATACCAACCTCAACGCGCCCACCGGGCATTATACGACACATCGGGTGGATATTAGCGGGGGGACAAATGCGACCATCAGGGATTATTATGATCCCAATAGCGACAGTCAAACTCTCTATAATGTGCTGGGACAAAATAACGATGCAAATGGTCGCAATGCTGTTGATTTCGGCGCCCTCAGCATTGGCTCAAATTCTACAAATTCCAAAGCACTCTATGTCAACGGCACGGGACAGATCACCGGAACAACAGAAACCGGTAATTTACATGTTCACGGCACATCGATCCGGTTCGATGGCAACTCGACCTATGATCCGGCCGTAGGCAGGATGGAACTCACCACGGAATTTTCAGGCGGGTCCTACGGATCCCAAAAACTCGTATTTACGGCTGCTTCGGCTCAAGAACCACCCGACAACTATAAAATCACCGTAGACGTAGATGGTACCGATCGAATCCAGGAGACCGGATTTCTGTGTCGGGCGGGAGGCGAAAACCTGGGACAGCTTTATGGCTCTGAAAACGGCAATATGACTCTGTCCAATCTGGTTCCAGGGTCTGCCAGTAGAGACCATTATGTGCGATATATGTTCCGCAGTGCAGACGGTCTTTTCTATCCCGAAAAATTTCGTCTCTATGGCAATGGCGATGCGGAAAAAGCCAGTGGACCCGGGGACTGGGCCGGATTGTCCGATATCCGCGTCAAAGATCAGATCGAGACCTTTGAGGATGGCCTCGATATATTGATGCAACTTGAACCTAAACAATTTGTCTATAACGGTAAGGGCAATACCGTTGTCGGACAGGACGCCGTGGGATTTATCGCGCAGGACATCCAATCTATCGTGCCGTATGCGGTGGATACCCGTATGGCCAAGTTGAATTCCGCGGATACACAGGATACCGAACTCTTGACCCTGGACACCACACCGTTTACCTATATTGCCATCAATTCCATCCAGGAACTCACACAGCGGGTCAGGGAACTGGAGGCCGAAATCGCCAGACTGAAAAATGAACAATAGCATCATGCCGTTCAGAGCGCCCCGGTAACCGGGGCGTTCTGATTTCAAAGTGTGACTACATTCATTTCCGCACCTGGTCAAAGTCCTGAAATGGGTATCACATCCCTCACCTGGTGATTTCACCACTCTCGATGGTTATATCCAGATTTTTTATCCCCGATTTTAATTACAATTTCTCCTAATGTACTGATTCTTGGTTACAATTCCCTTTATCTTATCCTGGCATTTTTGTTGCAAATAAACGAACAAAATAGAATCGAAAACAACTCTGATCGTTCGTCAGGATGGCGTTCTCATTCCACTCTCTAGCCGACGAGATGAGATCAAACCTGAACAGGCTCGCACAGATCAGCACTGGATGTTTACCCCCAGGCCCTGTGGGCATGGTTGAATCCAGAGACAGACTGAACGGTGTGATCATTTAAACGTATATTTACAGGGAGGAATCATGAAAGCGTATCAATTGCCTGCAGTTGTCATTCTACTCTTGATTGCTGTCAACAGTCAGGCCCAGATGACCGTCAGACAACAAAATACATCGGATATTCTCATGCAGGTGACGGCCGGGGGCAATGTGGGCATCGGCACGGGCAATTCCGAACCTGTCGCCACTCTGGACGTCGTGGGCAGTATTCGATTCGCAAGCCTGAACGCGTCCACGGAAAATGAGGTCATCGTGCGCAACACATCCGGCCTGATCAGCACCAGAATCCTGCCGGAGAATGTGTGGGATGGGGATGATGTGGGTTCCGGTGGCGATGGGGTGGTCACTCAGGCTCAGTTTAGCGGCACGACCACCAAGACACTCAGACTCAGCCGCAGTGAGGGATTGGCCGATGTAACCGCATCGTTTACCGATCGCTATGAAGCCAATACGGACAACCAAACCCTTTCAGAAGTGTTGAGACTTGGCAATGACGCACAGGAATACTCGGCGGTCAACTTTAGTAAAATCGGTATCGGAACCGAATCCGTTCATCCGGAAGCTCTTTTACAGGTCGATGGCAGTATCAAGGTTGGCGGTGACCCCGGAGGACGACGCCTGATGTTCGGCGGGTTGGAAACGGGGGGCACGTTTTGGCTCAAGGTTCCGGGAGCGGAAACCGGCAGTCTCTTTCAGGGCTTTAAGACCGACAGCAACGGCGATCCGGATGCTGTTCATATCATGCCGGGACATCAAGGGGGGTTGACAGTGCGAAAGGGAGGCAGAGTGGGTATCTATGAGACGAATCCGGGCTATCCCCTGCAAGTCAATGTGGCGTATTGTACCGGGACCGAGTGGAAGAATGGTTCCAGTCGGGAGTACAAGGAAGACATTGAAACCCTCTCCTATGCTCAGGCTCTCGAGGCCTTTTCGCAATTGCAACCCGTCTCCTATCATTATAAAGCAGAATATGTGGATGATCCGGATGATCTGGCTTTGGGATTTATTGCCGAGGATCTCCCCGAACTGGTGGCAGAACGGGACGGAAAAAGTCTCAACCCGATGAAAATCATCACAGTCCTCACCAAAGTGGTGCAACAACAACAAAATGAGATTGAATTGTTGAAACAACAAATCAATCCGTAACGATCCTCTCATAGCTCTGTCGAAATGCATTTTTACAACCCAATCATACGGGTAATCATGAAACCCGGCCGCCGGTTTGTTGAACCCGATGCCGGATCGGCTGCCTGCTGATACCGGCACACGTTGAATCGGGCATAGGTCCCTTGGAGTTGACAGGCATTAAAATTGCAGTCATGCAACTTGCACGGGTACACGATTTATCCTCTCGCTTAACCTGAATATTTTCAAGGCAGGAATATGAACAGAGGGGATTCGATGTACCCATTTGTCATCAAAAAAAGACACATTGTAACCGTCTTTTGACATGTCCAGTACGAATGTCTTATACCATTGAACCGATGAAAAGGAGTTACCTATGCGTAAAGTGTTTATTCTCATTTCAGTCCTGTTTGTCCTGAATATGACAGCCTGGGCTCAACTCACCGTCAAGAACACTTCGGATGTGACGGTCATGTCTGTCAATTCAAGTGGTGAGATGGGTATTGCAATCGGTGATGCTGAGCCGGCAGCCACACTCGATGTTGGGGGTGACCTGCGAATCGGCACGGTATTGGATGAGGGCAATACAGGGGACATATCCGTTCTGGTTCTCGATGGGGGCATTGTCAAAAAACGAACCCTCACGGCAGATATCTGGGATGGCGATGCCACCGGTTCCGGGGCAGATGGTGTGGTATCCAGTGCCTCGTTTTCCGGTACCACCAACAAAACCCTGACGCTTGGCCGCAGCAATGGCTTGTCCGATCTGACAGCCTCTTTTACCGACCGCTTTGAAGCCAACACCGACAATCAAAATCTGCAACAGGTATTGGACGTGGGCCGAACCGCCTATAGCAATACACTTGGGTTCAACGGACAGAGGATTAATGATCCAGCCTGGGTGGATGCGCAATTCTGGAGTATGAAAGAGTCCGGTGGTGCAGAAGTGACCGGAGCGTTTTCCAGCATAGGAGATGGAGGTCGGTTGGCCGGCGTATACGGACGGGAGCGATATGCCTCCTCCTCCTCCCTGGCCGGATTGTTTCTGGGCCGTGTGGTCATAATGGACGCAGAAGGGGCTCTTCCGGGACTCTATCTGGATTCCGAACCCACAAACGCCGATCGACAGTTCTACATTTGTGGCACTCCCATCCCGGGCGTGGTGGTGATCGGCGCGGATGCAAGCACCGCGCTCAGAAATTGTCAAAATCTCAATTCCGGAGTGAGTAATGTATTGCCCCTTCCCGTCTATTGGAAATCGCCGTGATGATCCGTACAATCACTTGACTCATCTGATGTTAGGAGAGAAAACCGGGAGTCAATGAACCTCCGTATGAAACGGATCACATGAGACTACTGACATGCCGAATAACAGTGCGGTGACCCTAAACACCAATCTTGATTCCAACGGGAAAAAAGGCTATCTTGTGTTGTAAAAGCTTATCTCACATCCGCAGGAGTTTCCCATGAAGATTGCTGTCAGTGCCACAGGAGGTTCAAAATCGGCACAGGTAGAGCCTCGATTCGGTCGATGTGCCTGGTTTGTCATCGTCGATTCAGACACCTTGAGGTTTACCGCGTTTTCCAATCCAGCCAGCACACTGCCAGGGGGTGCCGGGCCCGCGGCCGCACAGGCCATTCAAAACCGGGGTGCCAACGTATTGCTGACCGGGCAGGTCGGACCCAAAGCGGAGCGCGCCCTGGAGGCTGCAGGCATCAAGGTTGTAACCGCTGAGGGGACAACCGTCGATGAGGCGGTCAGACGGTATCTGGAAACGCACTCATCTAAAGAATTGTAGAGGTGGATAAAAAAAGGGCGACGTCTCGTGCAACGTCGCCCCCGGTATCACCCCATATATCCGGACGGACCACCGGAATGGGAGGACAATCTATTTACTCTGGCTTGCCAAGAGCGTATCCGGAGCCTGCGGAGTCGTTTCAGACTTTTTATAATACGTATAGACGGCACTACAACAGCATTGCTTGATTCGCGGATTGGTTTCATGTTTGAGATGTCGGCGCATGAAATCCATAGCCCACGCATCCCCCGTCTTGTACAGGGCGGACATGGCCAACAATCGAGCTTCGATAGGCTCCTTTGTATTCCGAAAGGTTCCCACGATATTAAAAATCGCTTCCCGACACAGCTTGAATTCGGGATGATCACCGTACTGAACCACCATCTGCATGGCAGACAATCGCACACCTTTATTGGGGTGATCCAGATCCGCGGCCAGGTTGGTGCAGAACGCCTTCCAATCGACTCCGCTGGCCGCCACAGTCGACTCATCCGCATGTCCCACTCCCATCAGGATAAAAAGTGAGATGCAGATCCCGAGAATAATGGTTAATGCTTTCATGCGTTCCTCCCTTTGTTTACATTGATGTGATCTGTCTTTGTACACTTCAAACATGATGCCAAACTATCCCGCGAATGCCCTTAGAAGCCTATTGCATTGTTTATATTATCCTTAAAAAACCATCATCTCTGGTTTTAAAGAAGAACACTCGAATAAACACCGGATATCTCAGGATTTTCTGAAATATCAGGAATAATCAACGACGGTATCGCAAATCAGGTACAAATTTAACCCGCCCCGGTGCAGCATTATTACCCCTTTTACTCTGGAATCATCTCTCCGGCACTTTTTTGCTGCACGAGCGAAAAAAAGCATTCGCAATTTTCACAAAAAACTGTTA
>CAYPUH010000193.1:0-9152 GCA_964413725.1 uncultured Cytophagia bacterium | reverse complement strand
GGTATATCCTGGAGGCCAGACGGTTGCAGGCGGAACAGGAACGCCGCCTGCTGGAGGTTGCACACGAAAAATCCCGGGTTCGGACGGTCATCAATGCCATCGACGATGGTATTGTGGTACTCAATCAGGATCGTGAGGTGGTTTTGTTCAATCCGCGTTTCCTGCAGCTGCTCAACATCCAACGCAATATTGCCATAGGCGATTCCATCGAAACCGCTCTGGATGAATCCGTCGTTGACCAGATGAATGAGGCATTTAAAAAAGCTGAATCGCTCGAGGCCATAAAGCAGGAGATAGTACTTGAACCGCCCGCCAAGTTGGTCTTGATGGTCAATTCCGCCCCTGTGGTCAATGACAATCAGGAGATGATGGGTCTGGTTTCTGTATTTCGAGACATTTCCGAACTGAAACAAATCGAGCAATACAAATCCCAGTTTGTCAATATGGCGGCTCATGAGCTCAAGGCACCTCTCAGTGCCATCAAAGGGTATATCGAATTGATTGTGGACCAAACGCTCGGAGAGTCACTGGATACCTACACCCGTCATATGAACCGATCATTGGAGCGGATCAATGCTCTGGTCACCCTTATCGACGACCTGTTGAACATATCCCGAATGGAAGCCGGTACTGTTCGTCACGAAATCACCCGCGTCGATATGTCCGATCTGCTGTTTCAATCTGTGGAATTTTTCACACCAGATTTGAAAAAGAGAGCGTTAACATTTCAGAATGATATCGATCCGGGGTTGGTGGTCAAGGCTGATCCGGAGGAGATCAGACGCATATTCAACAACCTGATTTCCAACGCGATCAAATACAACCAGGAAGAGGGGCAAGTCGGTATTACAGCCTGTAGAGATGGTCATTACATTAAAGTCAGCGTATGGGATACCGGTATTGGTCTCAGAGCGGAAGAAAAGGATCGCTTGTTTGAAGAATTTTTCCGAGCCAAAAATCCGCTGACGCGCAACATCACCGGAACGGGACTTGGATTGACCATCATAAAAAAGATCATCGAATCTTATGCGGGCAAAATCACCGTGGAGAGCGAATTCGAGCAGGGATCCTGTTTCACCGTTTATCTCCCCGGGGTCGAATAGTTTAAACAATAATTTTTTTATAACATAAAAAAGTATTCAAATATTCCGTCAAAATTCGAATTTTCTTGCATTTTTCAGCTAAAAAAGGTTAATTGTATGTCCTATACCGGTGAGACCGGCAACGATTTATTGCTTAAAGGGGGATATAGAGACCGTTGGGTCAAATTTGAATCTGTCGGCATCTATCCGGTCCTTTGGTTGTCTCTTTAAGCGTTTAAGATAAAGATGCTATATACAGAATTGATCACAGGGAATATAACGCATGGTTTTGAGTGCGATTGTTGACAAATTGGACTGTCAGGTCTTGTCTGGCGAGGCTCATCTCGAACGCCAGGTAACGCTGGCCTGTTGTTCTGATATCCTGAGTGATGTCATGGCCAAGGCGCGCAAGGGATGCCTGTGGATAACCCATCAGACACATGAAAATGTATTGGCAATTGCCTTTTATAAAGAGCTAACCGCCAGTGTTTTGCCCGCAGGTCACAAACCAGACGAAGATGTGATTGCAAAGGCACAGGAAAAGGAAATTGTCATACTGTTGTCCGATGGGAATGCCTTTGATATAGCAGGAAGACTCTATGAGTTGGGGTTAAGGGGTAGAGATTGATGCTCACTTGGTATCGAGCTGATTTGCACATTCATACGGTTCTTTCTGCTTGTGCAGAATTGACGATGGGACCTTTGGATATCGTTCAGAGTGCCCGTGCCAAAAATCTCGATATCATTGCCATTACGGATCACAACTCTGCTCAGAACGTAGAAGCGGTAATCAACGCCGCAAGAGGGACGCCTCTCACCGTTTTGCCGGGCATGGAAGTGTCTTCCCGGGAAGAAGTTCATCTAATATGTCTGTTCCCGGATCTCGATGCTGTATTGGATTTTCAAACATTTGTCCATGCTCATTTACGAAATGGCTATTTTGATGAACAACTCTATGGACCGCAGATAATCTGTGACAGTCATGAAAATATTCTGCACAACTCGCACAAATTGTTGGTTCACGGAATTCAGGCCGATATCGAGACGGTTGCAGACGAAACCCTGAAACGGGGTGGAATTTTGTATCCAGCTCACATCGACCGCAAAGCGTTTAGTATCTACAAGGTCTATGAGATGTTGCCACCCACGATTGATTTCGCTGCTGTGGAAATTTCCCTCAGGATTCATAAAGACAACGCGAAACGGCGTTTTCCTGACATTGCAAATTATCCTCTCATTGCCGCATCAGATGCTCATGACATACAGGACATTGGTAAAACAGTAACATTCTTTAAATTGAAAAGGCCTACATTTTCCGAACTGGTCAAGGCATTTAAGCAAAAGGGGGGACGCAGGACCACATTGCGTCATCCCGACCGGTGACAGATTAAAAATATCACATCATGCGGGAAATTTCATTACATATCCTCGATATTGTTACCAATGCAATCGAAGCCGATGCCACCCGGATCATTGTCTATCTCAGAGAGTCTCAAGCCGACGATTCTTTGATCGTCCGTATACGGGACAATGGGCACGGCATGTCTGAAGAGATGGTGCGGCAGGTTTCCGATCCGTTTATCACCACACGAAACACACGTCCGGTGGGTATGGGCATCTCACTGACCAAACAGGCGGCAATACAGGCCAAAGGGGAGTTTGATATTCAGTCGAGCATTGGTAAAGGCACCGAGCTCTATTTTAAATTTCGCCTCAATTGCCTCAATAGAGTACCACTGGGCGATATGCCGGGAACCATGATCAATCTGGTCATTGGTGCTGAGGATGTTCATTTCTGTTATGTCCATGTCTCAGATCAAGGACGACTTTGTTTTGACTCTTATTGGATTTTAGCGAGAATGGCGGAACGGGATTGTTCCATATATCAAGTCTTGGAACCAGCAAAAGAGATGATCAACAACAGGCTCCAGGAGATCTCGTCCATTATCTGATCTCCATATCGTCTGTTCTGGATGTGAGATCTTTTATCCGTATCAATCATAAAGGAGGAACACGAGGTGAAAACGTTAGCCGACCTGCGGGAAATCAAGGAAAGAGCCAAACGCGATATGGCAAATCGTGAACAAAATGCCCGGTATCGCATTGTTGTCGCTATGGGCACATGCGGTATTGCTGCCGGAGCCCGAAATGTTATGACTGCTATCCTGGATGAGATCAGCAAGCGCAGTATTACTGATACGGTGGTCACACAGACCGGATGCCTGGGATATTGTGATCAGGAGCCTCTGGTTCAGGTGATGCAACCCAACCAAGCTACGATTACCTATGGTAAGATCACTCCCGAAGTGGCCAGAGAAATCGTCTCCAAACATATTTCTGATGGCAAAATCCTGAACGATTATGTATTCATGCAGAGCTAAACTGGATAGCAAGATCAATACGAGGAGAAAGATCATGCCGGAACTAAAACGGATTGATGAGATTGTGGACGCTTATCAGGATACCAAAAGTCCACTGATCTACATTCTAAAAGATGTACAAAAGGAGTTTGGTCATTTATCCGAGGATGTCCTGACGAGAGTGGCCCTGGCGACCACCATTCCTCTAAGCGAAATTTATGGCGTGGCCACGTTTTACAGTCTTTTTACCATAAAAGAAAAAGGCAAGCACATCATTCGTTGTTGTAACAACGCTCCTTGTTTTGTCAATGGGTCCGAGGAGGTGCTAAAGAAGATCAAATCCTATCTCGATATTGATATGGGAGAGACCACCGAAGATGGTGAATTCACACTCGAGTTTACGAGTTGTCTCGGCCTGTGCGCTGTTGCTCCTGTGATGATGGTCGATGACCAGGTCTATGGTAATCTGACAGCGGAAAAGGCGATCGCAATATTAAAGGACTATAAAATGAAAGGATCTTCCAATGCATAGAATTCACATCCTCATTGCTATGGATCCTCATACCATCGCCCAGGGAGCGCGCTCGGTCAAGGATGCTCTGTTGAAAGATATCTCCCTGGCAGGATTATCGGAAGAGGTCAAAGTTGTGGAGACCGGAAGTCTCGGTATCTACAATAAAGGCGTTGTGATGGTGGTATTTCCGGATGGCGTCTATTATGCTGGCGTAAAACCTGAGGATGTCTCTGAAATTGTCTCTGAACATTTGGTCAAGGGACGTGCAGTGGAGCGTCTGCAATATGCTGCAGCTCCGACAGCTGAAAAAGAGAGCCCCGAAGACCAGTATGCCCGCATGGGTCAGCAGCTGCGCGTTGTGCTTAAAAATGCCGGTATTATCGATCCGGAGAGCATTGAAGAATATATTGCCGAAGATGGCTATGAGGCATTGGGCAAGGCGTTAACGGAAATGAAACCTGAAGATGTCCTCAAAGAGATTACCGACTCTGGTATGCAGGGCAGAGGAGGCGCCTTTTTTCCCACAGGTCTGAAATGGAGCTTTGCAGCCAAACAGGATGCTGATGAAAAATATATTATCTGTAATGCGGATGAAGGAGAGCCAGGAACATTCAAGGATCGTCTGATTCTTGAGGGAGATCCTCATGCGATTCTGGAAGGCATGACCCTCGCCGGCTATGCGGTGGGTGCCACCACCGGATATATCTACATCCGTGGTGAATATCACATGTCCATAGAACGCATCAAACGCGCTATCGAGCAAGCCAAGAAGCACGGTTTACTGGGCAAGAACATTTTTGCTTCCGGATACAACTTTGATATCAAGGTTCGTGAAGGGGCCGGAGCCTATATCTGTGGAGAAGAAACCGCTCTTATCGAATCCATCGAAGGTAAGCGAGGTGAACCCCGCGATAAGCCGCCCTTTCCGCCGGTAGAAGGTTTGTGGGGCAAACCGACCATTGTCAATAACGTCGAAACACTTGCCGTGGTCCGCCAAATTCTTCTCAATGGCAGCAAGTGGTACAAAGATCTTGGAACCGAATCCACACCGGGGACCAAGGTGTTTACTCTGGTAGGCAATATCAACAACCCCGGTCTCATCGAAGTCCCCTTGGGAATCACATTGCGACAAATCATCTATAATATTGGCCAGGGTATCCCCAAAGGACGTGGCTTTTTATTGGCCCAGTTGGGGGGTACCACCGGTGGTATTCTGACCTCGGATCATCTGGATTTACCGCTGGATCTACAGAACTTGAAAGAAATTGGTGCCGGACTCGGATCTGGTGCGCTTCTGGTCGTTGATGACTCGCACGATGTGGTGGATCTTGTGAAAAATTTTGTCGAGTTTTTTAATCACGAATCCTGTGGCAAGTGCACGCTTTGCCGTGAGGGAACCGGTCGACTGTTGGAGTTGTTGAACACATTACAATCCGAACGTGGTACAGTACAAGACATCGATTTGATCGAGCGACTGGCCAATACCATGATGAAAGGTGCATTCTGCGGTCTGGGCCAGGCAGCCCCGATTCCCATTCTGGGGTGTTTGAAATACTTTCGCGACGAGTTTGAAAAGAAAGCCGTTACCAAAAAGAAAGTCAGTGTTGCATAAATCGAAAGACTCTGCGGGTGCGACCCAAAGCGCAAGATCAAGATGAAGAATTTTGGAGGAATTGAACGTGAAATCGATCACTGTCACGATAGACGGCCAACAGGTCAGTGTTCCGGAAGGAACAACGATTCTCGAGGCCGCTGAAAAAGTCAATATAAAGATTCCCCGTCTGTGTTACCATCCCGATTTGCCACCTGTTTCTGCCTGCCGGTTGTGTGTGGTAGAGATAGAAGGTGACCGCCTGCTGCGAACCGCCTGTTCATGGAAGTGCGCAGATGGCATGAAAATCTCGACCACGACACCTCTGGTTCGGGAATCCCGAAAAATGGCTATGGAACTGTTGCTCTCCCGTCACCCCATGAAATGTACCGAATGTGTACGCAATGGTACGTGTGAATTGCGCGATGTTGCCGATCAGTTGGGAATTCGGGAAAACCGCTTTGAATACCATCAACGGATGGGTGAACTGGATGAATCCAGTCCGGCGATTGTACGCGATCCATCAAAGTGTATTCTTTGTCGACGCTGTGTACAGACCTGTGAACTGGTCCAGAGCGTCAGTGCCATCGGTTTGGAAGGACGTGGTTATGATGTGTGGGTAGACACTCCGTTTAGCAAGGGCATCGACGATATCGCCTGTGTGGCATGCGGTCAATGCATCGATCGCTGCCCTGTCGGTGCGCTTTACGAGAAAAGCCACATCGATCGAATCTGGGAAGCCATCGACGATCCGGAAACCGTGGTCGTCGTCCAAACCGCTCCTGCCGTGAGGGCAGCTATTGGTGAAGATTTTGGTATGCCTGCCGGTTCACTGGTAACGCAAAAGATGGTAGCCGGACTGAAACGACTGGGTGTGGATAAGGTGTTTGATACCAACTTTACTGCTGACCTCACGATTATGGAAGAGGGACACGAATTGCTGGGTCGTATCAAAAATGGTGGAAAGCTACCTTTGCTCACATCCTGCAGTCCGGGCTGGGTTAATTTTATCGAGCATTTCTATCCATCTCTGTTGGAACACGTGAGCTCGTGTAAATCGCCTCAACAAATGTTTGGTGCGGTCGCCAAAACATACTATGCCGAAAAGATGGGTATCGACCCGAAAAAAATGTATGTGGTCTCGATCATGCCCTGTACTGCCAAAAAATATGAAGCTGAGCGTCCGGAAATGACATCCAGTGGATTCGCAGATGTGGATGCTGTCCTGACCACACGTGAAGCGGCCACAATGATGAAACAAGTGGGTATCAATATTGCCGATTTGCCGGAAGAGCATTATGACGATCCATTGGGCGCTTCGACGGGTGCTGCTGTTATTTTTGGCAATACCGGCGGTGTGATGGAAGCTGCTCTCAGAACGGTCTATGAAGTCGTCACAGAATCTCCACTGGACAATGTGGAAATCAGTGCTGTTCGTGGCATGGATGGCGTTCGAGAAGCTGAAATTGACTTGAATGGTACCAAAGTCAAGGCTGCGGTCGCCAACGGTCTGGCCAATGCCCGCCAGCTGATGGAAAAAATCGCCAGTGGCGAAGCCGATTACCATTTTGTCGAAATCATGGCATGCCCGGGTGGATGTATCGGGGGCGGTGGACAGCCCGTACCCACCTCTGAAGACATTAGGAAAAAACGTTCTGAAGCGATCTATCAGGAAGATCGCGGATATGAGATCAGAAAATCTCATGAAAATCCGGTGGTTCAACAGCTCTATAAGGAATTTCTCGGTGAGCCCAACAGCCACAAGGCTCATGAGTTGCTTCATACTCATTATACCCCCAAGAGCCTGTATAAAGATGAATAGGTTCGATGGGAACCCTTTAAAGCTCCATCCATTTGGCGGATGGAGCTTTTTTTATTTATTTTTACTATCATTATCCGTATACTTTTTTTTATACGGTTCATGTGGTGTGGTGACCATTAACCGGTCGCCACATGCATCGTGAATTTAATGCTGAGGATCAGGTATGACCCAAAAGGCCGGATTGCCCCGTGTTTTTGCTATCAATCCCGGTTCCACATCCACCAAAGTGGCCCTGTTTGAACGGGATCACTGTGTTTATGAAAAAATACTTGAACATTCCGCAACGCATCTGGACCTTTTTAGCTGCGTTTGGGATCAATTTGATTTTCGCGTCGAAGCAATCGAGTCTGTGTTTGAACCCATAAAACACAAAATACCCCTGGATGCCATCGCTGGACGGGGGGGACTTTTAAAACCTTTACAGCATGGCACCTATCTTGTTACAGAGTCCATGCTCCACGATGCCCACAACAATCTGCAGGGAGAGCATATTTCCAACCTGGGATGTGCACTGGCTGATCATTTCGCCCGTAAATGGGGAGGTCAGGCATTTGTTGTAGACCCGGTTTCAGTCGACGAATTTTCTCCCATTGCCCGATTCTCAGGACATCCGGATATTCCCCGGAAAGCATTAAGCCATGCTCTCAATATTCGTGCTGTGACCTATACGGCTGCGAATGAACTCGATCAATCTGTGTATGACAACAATTATATTGTAGCTCATCTGGGAGGCGGTATTTCTATAGCTGCCGTACAGCAGGGTAACATTATAGATGTTAATGATGCCTCCAGCGACGGTCCGTTTTCTCCTGAACGTACCGGCGGTCTTCCCCTTCAGGGTTTTATCAAACTCTGTTTCCGCAACAATCATACACAGAATGAAATGAAACGCCTGGTGTCGGGAAACGGCGGCCTTGTAGCCTATTTAGGTACCAATGACGTCAAAGAGGTCCTGACACGAATCAAAGAGGGAGACGACTATGCCCGGACGGTTTTAGAAGCGATGGCATATCAGATCGGTAAGGAGATCGGTGCTATGAGTGCCGTCCTCAAGGGGAATGTAGACGCCATTCTGTTTACCGGTGGATTGTCTAATGCACATCAACTGATCGATCTGATCAAACCGTTAATATCTTCAATTGCATCTGTACAGGTATACCCCGGCGAAATGGAAATGAAAGCCATGGTTGAGGGCGTTCTGCGAGTTCTTGACGGTAAAGAAACGACAAAAACCTATTGACACCACAGCCTCGTTAAAATGATTATATCCATTGTTCGGGCAGACGAACTTTTCTGAATCTCTCCATAAGGTCTGATTACAGAGATATAAAGTGAATGGAGACACAATTGGTCCAAATGAATCGAAAACGAATTTTGCTGGTCATCGATGACTCTGCCCTTGACGGTTACACGCGCACTCTTTTGGATAAATGGTATCAACTGATTGTCGCCAATGACGAGGCCTCGGCAATAACGGCCGCGCAGGAATTCTATCCTGATCTGATCATAATGGATTGGGAAAGTAAACGACTGAACCCGCTTCAGACACTGAGAAACCTCCGTTCCTTATCAGGCGTTTCTGCAATCCCTGTTTTTTTCCTCGTTCGAACCGACTCTAAAGACGACGAGCTGTCTCCTCGTTTGGCTTCCAACGACGTACGAATAACCAAACCCATAGAGAATGAACCTTTACTTAAGCATATCAATCTGTTTTTTAATCAAGGACAAGAATCGGAACCCTTTTATGCATCCCCGACCGATACTTCTTTGATCTTCTCTACAG
>CAYPUH010000192.1:3348-9163 GCA_964413725.1 uncultured Cytophagia bacterium | reverse complement strand
CACTGACCTCCCGGAAGGGATTGTCGATTGGTTGCTGCTTCAACTGCACCATACCCCGGATGGGGCTGCTGTCGCTGCAAAAAGCGTATTCTGGGGTCCCGAGGGTAACCTGATCAGCGATGACGGCGGAGAGGAGATCGTCTTTCTGGAAGCAGAGGATCAACAATCCTATTATATTTCGGTAAAGCATCGCAATCATCTGCCAAGTGTTACCGCCAATCCGAGGTCGCTTTCACTGGACACCCCGACCTCACTGGATCTTGTCACACAATCCGGAGCTCACTATGGCACCAATGCTGTAAAAGAACTCGATACCGGACTCTTTGGACTGTGGGGGGGCGACAGTCAAAATGACGGTACCATCACGACGCTCGATTATGTCAACTGGCATAATGCATACATACAGTCAGAGACAGGTTATTTGTCGACGGATTTCAATGGAGATGGTCAGGTGGACAGCCAGGACTTTGCTATCTGGCAAGCCAATGCCCTTGCCGGAGCCAAAAGCTCTCGTCCCTGACGATCATATATCGGGATATGACAATTCGGTGGGTCATATCACCAAATTTTATCCCCCGGTGCGAAGCTTCAAGCCAGGAACTCTATTAAGCAATTGTTTTTTCATGTCATTATTCGAACAATTGAATCCTGATTTTGGCCTGTAATTTGCAAGGGTCTCTTTGGCGACCCTTATAACATAAAATCGAACAGACAACAGTTGGTTAAAATCACTAAAGCAAGAGCCCTATGCAAACAACAGGAGTAACGATTATAGTGTGGCTGGTGATGGCCACGACGTTGGTCACCGGACAGGACCTAAAGAATACACGCCTGGGAGAGCCGGTGCACAAAACAATGATCTCGAAAAAGACAGATCCGGATCCGCCCACCATTCTCTATACCGGTTGCGCCACAGGCACAGAGACCCCCGCTCCCGTCAATGCGGACTGGGAACAAGAGATTCTGGATCTTGTCAACATTGAACGCAAGCAACAGAGTTTGCCCCCCTTGAAACTCGACGCCGAACTGGGGTATGCGGCCAGATATTATGCGATCGATATGGCCGAAGATGATTATTTTGAGGCAGATCACGACACCTATGACCGTGATAACAACAATAATCTGGTCAAAGTCTGCACCACCTGGGAACGGGTAGGAGCATTTTACAGTTACACCTCAGTCGCCGAAAATATCGCTGCAGGATACGGCTCTCCGGAAAATGTGATGACGGGATGGATGAACAGCTCCGGACACCGGGCCAATATCCTGAGCACTACGGTCCGGGAGATTGGCGTGGGATATCACTGGGACGCATCCTCCTCCTATGGACACTATTGGGTTCAGGATTTTGGTCGACAGTCGGGTGTGTATCCGGTCCTCATCAACAGCGACTCGGCGCGCACCGATCATCCCCGTGTCAGCCTCTATATCTATGGATCGTGGGATGAGATGCGCATTCGCAATGACTCCGGCATCTGGTCCAGCTGGATGCCCTTTACAAATGAGACGGAATGGGTGCTGAATCCGACACCGGGTACACGCACGGTCAATGTAGAGATGAAAAGCGGTAGCACGGTGGTGACCTCCACCGATGAAATCATATACGATCCACCGACAGTGGTGCTCGATGCCCGGTTGTGGTTAAGTGGTGCGTACCAGACGGCCGACGGAATCATGAGTGATTACCTCAGGCAGGAGAGCCGGATCCCGCTTTCTTCCCCCTCGGGACTCGAACTCACCGGGATCCCGGAGCAGGTGGTCGACTGGATCACCATCGAATTGCGCGAGTCTCTGAGCGGTTCTGCCTGGGCCATCCGGGATGGGTTTGTCGATATCAATGGCACGGTGCGGGATACCGATGGCACCCTTGGACTGGGTATTCCCGCTCCCGAGGGTGAA
The DNA here is from genome assembly GCA_964413725.1 of uncultured Cytophagia bacterium. Classification (GTDB taxonomy): domain Bacteria; phylum Zhuqueibacterota; class Zhuqueibacteria; order Residuimicrobiales; family Oceaniaggregativiventaceae; genus CAYPUH01. The sequence continues at coordinate 7,264 of CAYPUH010000192.1, read as the reverse complement.
TATTATGTTGTTTTTCGCCATCGCAACCATATCCCGGTTATCACCTCTACCGCACATATGCTGACCGTGGCGGGTGGAACAACCGTGGACATAACCGATGGAACCGGTGTGCATGGTGTCCAGCCTCTGATTCAGCTGGACGATCAGACATTTGGATTGTACCCGGGAGATGCAAACGCTGACGACCGGGTGACCCTTGAGGATTATACCACGTGGCGAGGCGAGTCCGAAACCGGAATAACCGGCTATACAACAACCGATTTCTGCCTGGATGCCAGTGTTACCGCACGGGATTATACACTCTGGTATAACAGCTGGAGACTCCCGGCGGAAAGCCAGATACCCTGAACAGGATTGCAGGCCGAGTCTGTTTGTGATTTAGATAACAAAAAACATTAAAACCTCTTGATTATTTGTAAATAAACTATTATTATTTATTCGGGACGGTCCAAATACACCGGAACCTACAGAGAAGGAGTTGACGCTTATGGCCCAAAGGATACGACATTTTGGATGGATTGTGGTGTTGATGACGATCCTTACGACAGGAGTTCATGCAGAGGATACGGATTTTCGGCTCATCGTTACGCAGAATGATCTCAGTACGGGTGGCACATTCAGCGTTGATCTGGAAATGCGTATCGACACGTACACCACCGATCGAACCCTGAATTCGCTGACCGCAGATATTACCTACCCATCCTCCCTGTCTGCTCTGGCAGGAGATGTGGACAGCAACTGGTTCGGCAATGCCTTTATGTATGAGACCTCGGTAAGCAAGCTGAGCGGGTTTTATCGCGTGCTGATCACCGGCAACAACATCAACAAGCCACCGGACAACTACAGCGGTCAGACCCTCGACGGCAACTGGTTCAAAGTTGTTACGCTCAGCTGGCAGATCGGCACGGTCACCAACCACCAGGTCAGCATCGACGACGCAACCGATGCGGCTGCGTATTTTGCCAATTATCAGAACAACCCGGAAGGTCAGGCGACGGATTGGGACAATACTCCGACACCTCCATCGACTCTTTTATTGGCTTCAAGACTGTTTCTGGAAGGCCCATATAACGGCACCGACATGAATACAGACATCAACGGCATCATACCAACCACATCCCCTTATGTGGACCAGCGATCCATTGGCTCGTTGCATGCGGATGCTGTGGACTGGCTCAACCTGGAAATCAGGAGTTCAAGTGACGGTGCCACTGTTTCACAAAAGAGCGTATTGCTCAAGAAAAATGGTCAATTTATGCAGGAAGACGGCACCGAAGATGTCAGCATCTATTCCATCGAAGGGGATAAGAACTATTATCTCGTCGTACGCCATCGAAATCATATCGACGTCATGAGTAGTGCTGCTGTCGCCATCAATGGAACCAGCGCTGCTTCCTATGATTTTACCACAGCGCATTCACAGTACCATACAATTGATTCAGATGCAGCAAAAGACCTCGGCTCAGGTGTATGGGGAATGATTGCCGGTGATCCCAACGATTCTGGAGCGGTTAACGCAACCGATTATCTTGAAGTCAAAAATCACATCGGTTCCTCTTCTTATTCAGGGAGCGATAATAATCTGAACGGCGCAGTTAATGCCACGGATTATTTGGTTGTAAAACCCAACATCGGAAATTCGACTCAAGTACAATAAATAGCCGGGAGTTAGACATGATAAAAAGGTTACTGTTTGTTTCTTTGATACTCTTTATTGCCGGTTTCTGTTTCGCAGGTGATGTGACGATTACCCTGATGGGAATCGACCCTCTGTATATCAATGTTAAGGGAAACTCTCAACCCGAAGAAGCCGGAAGCTTTAGCGTATTTGTCTATTATGGAAATGATGGAACCACGGATTTGGAAACATCCGGGATCAATTCCGAACAGTTGACAAGTACGTTTGGATGGGGCACCGGTTTTGAGACGAAAAGCATCGAATCGGGGTCATGGACTCGCAATGGAAAAACCTATCCCAACAGGGTGGTTTATGCCAATGTGGATCTTATGGCCGCAAACGAATACTGGCCCACAGGTGGGGTAAATGCCCTGATTATTGATTGGTCAACTGTAGGCTCTGGCTCCGCCTATCTTGAACTGAACGGAAATGACGCGTTGGCTGATTTTTCAGGATCCGCCCACAATGTTTCCATTGTGAACAACGATGTCTCCCTTCCTGTTGAACTCGCCACCTTTACCGCCAGCGGTGAGGACAATGGTATGGTCACCCTCTCCTGGACCACCGAAAGTGAAATCAACAATCTGGGATTTAATATCTATCGCAGTACAGGGATGGAGGGTGAGTTTGATAAAATCAATCAAAAATTGATCGACGGTGCCGGCACATCGTCCAGTTCCAACACCTATACCTTTGTGGACAACCGCACCGAGGCACAAACCACCTATTTTTACAAACTTGAAGACATTGACGTTGACGGCAAAAGCCGATTCCATGGTCCGGTAAAAGTCTTTGTCGAGACCGCCTCGATTCCGGATGCCTTTAACCTGAAACAAAACTATCCCAACCCCTTTAACCCCACCACCACCATCACCTATGGACTCCCGGAAGCCAGTCAGGTCCGGCTGCAGGTCTTTAATATGATCGGTGAGCGGGTTAAAACCCTGGTCCAGACCCATCAACCCGCCGGCAACTATACGGTGGAATGGAATGGAACCACAGATAGCGGCAGACTCTTGCCCTCGGGTATCTACTTCTATCGCCTGGACGCTGGACCGCATTCGGATATGAAAAAAATGATCCTCGCACGCTAGTATTATATTAACAATATCATGAACCGGATAAAAAAAAGAGGGCCTTTGCCCTCTTTTTTTTTATCCGGTCTCTGCTTTTATTTCTCTCTGCGGCGCGTTGGAAACGCTGCCCTGGTCGTCGTTGACCGGCAATTTTTGCGTCCGTTCCTAAATAGAGATCTGTACCCCGATATTATAGGTCCTCCCCCCCAGTGACCGGTCAATTTGCTGGCCAAAGGCCACCTGATGACTCAACACATTATAATGATTGAACAGGTTCAACACCTCCTCCCGCAGCTGCAGGCTCAGGTCGTTCCCCAGCTCGAAGGTTTGTGTAAATCCCACATCGAACCGAGCATAAAACACCATTCTGAACTGGTTGCGGGGACCTTTTTTGAGCCAATACCTGCCGGCCTCTTCATCATACTCCCAGCGTTCCCATGTATAGGGGTATCCGGAGCCATATAACAAGCGCACATGGAATCGGGAAAACGGAAATCGTTCCATCCGGTCTTCCATATAGATCGTCATCAGATGCCGCCGGTCGGTTGGCCGGGGGACATAGCCATAGGCATCTCCTTCAAGGTCCTCGCGCGCGACCAGATAGGAATAACTGACCCAGTTGCTGGTTCCGGGTAACCACTCGCCCTGAAGCCGCACGTCCAGCCCATAGGCATATCCCTCCGCATCATTCCGTCCCGAATAGGCAAGCCACACATCCTTTTGATCGAAGGAGATCAAATCCGACAGCCAGCGATAATAAAATTCTCCATCGAGCTGCAGTCTGGGACTCAAACGGCTGCTGAATCCCAGGGTAATCTGATCGGCCTTTTGCGCATAAAGAGTGCTCTGATCTGCCGTCCTGAACTGATATTCTTTATACATGGGAGGTTGTGCGTATCGGCCACCGGTAAGCGATAACGAGGTACCACTCAGTGGCGTCCAGCTCAATGCCAGCCTGGGCAGCAGAAGGGATTCCTGATTGAGGCTGTGACGGGTCCAACGGATCCCGCCCCGTAAAGACAGGGCTGGAAGCATAGACCAGCGACCTTGTAGATAGAGAGCGGCGCGGTTACCCTCGAGATCCGCATGATAATCAGAATCAACAACCGTTCCGGGCAGAGCCGTGTCAGAACGATCCAGTTGCATGGTCTCTCTGGCGTAC
>CAYPUH010000192.1:0-3338 GCA_964413725.1 uncultured Cytophagia bacterium | reverse complement strand
CATCACACCGGCGGTCACATCCAGCTGGGGTATCAAATCCCAATGCGAATCGATCTGAAGGGTGGATTGCCGCCCGCGAAACACACCGTCTACCCTGTCTATCCAGCCCAGTTTATCATCATACCGGTCCGGGGTGGGTTGAATCCGTACATCGTGAGACAGATAGGTCGTTTCGTCGAGATCGGTACGTTCCTGTTCCTCTTGCTGCTGATGAGAAAGACGAGCGGTTATAGAGAGGGTATTGGATACAGTGGCATCCACTTTGACAGCAGCCATGTGTATACGGGCATCAAAGGACTCTTGTCCCTGAAGTTGGGAGTAAAAATACCCTTTGTCCAGGCGTTTATAGCTCCAGTTTGAGGGCTCGAGAAAGAACCGGCTATCCGCTGTCAGACCATAGGCGGTAATGGAGAGCCGGTCCGAAACAACATATCGCAGACGGGCCTGGATATCCTTAAAATCGGGTCGATAATCACCTTCGGTCTGTAACGCACTGAACAAGTATCCGTAATTGATCCAGCGCCCCCCCACCGCAAGATGCAGTCCCGGCTGGGGTTGATAGAACAAAGCTGCACGGGTTCCGATGGTAGAGAGATTGACTGACCCTTCAACCGGTCTTTCCGACCGATCCCGATAGTCCACCTGAACCACGGAAGAGAGTCTGTCTTCCATGTGGACAGGAATGGCAGCGGTATGAAGCTGGATAGAGTCCATCAACTCCGGATTGATCAGGGATGGATTTTCGGCAACACCTTTTCGAATCAACAACAACTGGGGTAGAGGGATCCCGTCCAGAGTGATCAGATTTTCATCGATGCTGCCGCCATGAACATTGAATCGATGGCTCTGATCGTTCAGAGTCGATACACCGGGCAAAGAGTGCAGGGTCAACAGAGCATCCGGCAAGGGTGTCGGTATATTGTGTAAATCGCGGCGTTGAATGGTATGCACCGTTCCGGCCACAGGTTCCCGTTTCGCGGTCACGGATACAGAAGGTGATGGAAGGATGGTTGGCTCGAGTCTGATCTCCAGAGCAACGCCCTCCGTCCCAGCGATCAGATGAACTTGCCGCTGCTCGGAGGTGTATCCCATATACCCGATTTCAATCTCATAGGTTCTCGGAAAAAGTGTCAGGGAAAACCGACCACTGGAATCGCTGCTGGTTCCCTTTTCGATGGAGGGAATCCTGATATTGGCTCCGACCAGCGGGGCACCGGTTTCCCAATCCAAAACAATACCGGCAAGCGGAACCTCCTGCTCGCTGTAGGTGAGTGCAGAAAATCCCAGAGCGCATACCAGCACAAGCAATAGAAGCGTTTTCATGTTACATCCCGATGTTTAATCTGTTTCAGCTGGTAGCAAGATCCGGTTTGTCTCCTTTATGGCAGGTTGATCGTTATGAATCACACTAAGTCTAATAGTTTTACGCCAACAGCACAAATGCGTTCCCGTATTCCATAAAAATAATAAAACGGGCCTTTAAGCCGGATCACGGGGATGCATCCCATGGATCGACCACCCGCGCTCCAATCTCCCGTTGCATCTGGACCACGCTGGGTAGATTTTCCTCGAGGGTTCCGGTCTGCCTATCAGCAGTAAAGGGACACACCATCCGAGTAATTGTCTCTTGCCATACCGGATCAAAGGCTTTCATCCACAGCAATCCGGTAAACGAGGCCTCACTCATATAATCATAATACCATTGCAGAGATTCAAAGGGCGGAAACCGATAGTCTTCATAGCCAAAACTCTGTCCGATGAGAATCAGCGACTGGGTCCCACCGGTCTTTGCCCTGATTTGATCGACGACCGTATTCAGTCCTAAAACCTCCTGTCCATTGTTCAGCGTCCAGCCGTGTAAAAACTCTTCCCGGGACAGCTCGTTCTGGGTACGGAAGGGAAAGAATTCGATCCCTATCCAGTCCAGATTCTCGGGAATTTGGGTGATGGTCTCTTGTGCCGGGATATAAGATACCAGCGTGGGGATATCCGGATACCGGGCATGGAAGAGAGTCACCAGCTCGCGGATGCTCTCACCGTCCCATTCATCCCAGCTGTTTTGTGATATGCGATGGGTCGTCAGTGTGGGACGTTGGACCAGCAGAAAGGCGGCAATGGCATCAAGATGATCGTTCCATACGGAATCGGCACGTTCCAGTTCATCCGGCCATTGATAGGGAATCAGATCCTGAAACCGAAGCTGAACGTCCAGCACCGCTTTAACATCCTGCCGGTTCAACTCCTCCAGCGTCTCTCGTATGGTTTCAGCATCATAGTCGACAACCAGTGTGTTGGTAAACGGGGAAACCGAAGACACAGCCGACGTCGGAGCGGCTGCAGGCCAGCCTTTGAAAAAGTAACCATAAAATATCTGGTGAGTGGGCAGGGAATCATCGGGATCGGTAGGTGACTCTTCACACCCGATCAACGGGATCAGTAAACAACCGGCAACGCACAGGGCAATCACAACGGACACGAATACTCTATTGGCCTTCATTCAACACCTCAGTCTGGAGTTCAGGTTCGGTTCGGCGTGGTCATATCACAGGATGTCAGGCGGAGATGCTGAACAGCGATACGTTTGTATCGTCTGATGATGTGGACAGTCCCAGATCAAATATACAAAATTGGTTGTTTTGACGCAACGGCTTAGATTTGAATTCTCGGACGTCCAACATTTTTGCTTCAAGCTTCCGGCCCCCATCCCATATTGGGTTGAGGGTCGGAGAGTGTCAATGGTTTAAAACTGTCGCGGATCGATGCGGACATGAAACACAGCAGCCGGCCCGCCAGCGGCCTGGAAAACAATGTCTCCGGCACATTCGAAACCTGAAGGAACGATACGGGGACGTTGATCCAGCAACAGTGTGAGGGTCTCCGGAATATCCGGATACAGTTTAAAGCGTATGTCGTCGTTGTGTGTCACATCGATGTTGACGGGTTGGGTGGTATAAAACGCTTCGGTCAACTGAAAAGACCATTCTTTTTCAGCTTTTTCCGGATAGGTGAATCCGGCAGCCACCTCCAGTGTATAGGTTCCCGGATGCTCGGGCGTAAAGGAAACCTCAGCCTTGCGTTGAACCATTCCGCCAGGCTCCAGGATCAGGTCATCCTTATCCCGAATGTTGATGGCCACATCGGTAAACAGATTCCAGGTCTCTTTATCCATGGACACTGTAAACGTTACCGTTTCCACATCCTTGCCGACCTCAAAGGTCGATGTCCATATATCGGTGGTCAAATCGATCGTTCGTGTTCTCTGATATCGATTCAGGGATCCGGAGGCTGTTCCCGAAAACCCACCAAAGTGACTGGTCACCTGACACTCGGTGCGGGGA
>CAYPUH010000191.1:0-9163 GCA_964413725.1 uncultured Cytophagia bacterium | reverse complement strand
CACATATAGATTCACACAGCCAGGCAACACCATAAAGAGGACGTACCGGTAATTTCAACCAGGGAGCGCGGCAGCCCAGAACGTCGGCCACCGTATGGGCAAATTGGGCCAGTGTAAAATAGCCATCCCCACCGATGATATAGACTTGACCGCCAGCCTGCTCACTCTCGGCCGCCAAACGAAATCCCTCTACCACATCGGTCACATAAGTAAGATGATAATGCACCCGTCCTGAGCCAAACATGATAAACCGGCCTTTTTGTATCAAGCGATAGAGTTTGAGCATCCGTAAATCGCCGGGGCCAAAAATACCGATGGGCCGGACCACGGTCACGGGCAATCCGATTTGCCGCCCATATTCCAACGCGACCTGCTCTCCCTGCAGCTTGGTCTCCTGATAAATATCACCGGGATTGAGCGGTGCGGTTTCATCAGCAGGCGGATCGGCCACATGGCCATGAACACCAGCTGTGCTGCAATGCACCACCCGCTTGACACCGGCCTCGTGCGCGGCCTCGAGGATATGGTGGGTCCCCTTTACATTGACATCATAATACCGTTTTTCAGGTTCGTTCGCCGACCGATACATCGCTGCGATATGAAAGACCACATCGATGTCTGTCATCGCCTCCCGAACCGCTTCCGCAGATTCCAGAAATCCATAGGCCACGTCCACGGGTTTACTTTTGATAGAATCGAGGTTGCTGGTCGGCCGCACAAATGCCCGGACCTCATATCCATGCGCCAGAAGATTGTCTACCATATATCCACCGGTGAATCCGGTGGCTCCGGTTACCAATGCTTTCATATACATTCCCCTGGAGTCGGTGCATCACACCGAGTCGCCAAAAAATTGAAAAATAATAGCATTACCATTGAGACGATTCGATCACAACCGTAAATAGAATCGTTTCAGAACTCTGGATTCCGTTAACACGCACCCCCGGGTTCCAGCAGGTCTTATTTCACTGCAATGACAATAGCAGCATGTCCAAAATGTCGTCGAATAAAGCTCGGCAGAATATTGTACAAGGCCACAAACCCATAATTATAGAGACCGGGCAAAAATCCTTTTCGTGGCGTTTTCGTTGCCTTGAGATAGTCGAGAAAGACATTAACCTCATTGAAATCGGAAAAAAGCTGACGCAATTCTTTCTTTGAATAGAGGCGGGTTATCGGCGCATCTTCATGAGAAAATTCGAAATTGATACGACCCACTTTTGACAGAATAATCTTCCAGGAATACTTGTAATAGAGGGTCACCACCGCTTCGCCACCGGGTTTCAACACGCGCTTGACTTCCGCCAGGGCACGTTGTGTACTCTCTGTTTGATGCAAAACCCCAAAGGAAGCAACGATGTCAAAGCTGTTGTCCTCAAACGGAAGCTCCTCGCCATTGCCCTCCCGGATATCAGCGGTGACGTGATTGTATTCCAGATTCTTTTTGGCCAATTCGATAGCGGCAGTGGAAAGATCGACGCTTGAAACATTCATCCCCGCTTTTGCCCAGGCCACGCTTTCCCATCCTGCACCACATCCGATTTCCAGGATATGCCCGCCAGGATATTTGGCTGCCTCGGCGTCAATCAGCCGGTACCGATGTTCATAATTATTGCGAATATAATCCCCCACTTTTCTGAAAAACTGCGGGGAGCCGATCTCACGGGGATCACCGGTCCAGAACTGGGTGGTGTTGACATTGTCGGTCCAGTAATTCCGGACCTCATCGAGCGTACGATCATCGCTTCCCTTCCAAAGATAACTTCCAATCGTATCAGACATGGGCTTCCTCTGTTTATGGTGACACACTAAAGCTTGATTTCGTATTCTTTGGCCTCCTGCTCCACAATACTCATCGCAGGATGATACTGAGCATCGGTGGTCGCGATCTCCCGCGTCAATCGATCCGTACCCCAACCCAGCTCCTGAGCCATAATATCAGCACAGGTACTCAGGGCGGCCATCCCCGGGTGCCCCAGGCTGCCGGCTTCGGTTCGCCGCATGATCACATCGCTCAAGGTCAGAGCCATCTCTTTCCGGACCGCGTGAATAACCTCTGCACGACAAACAATCTGATTGTCGGCGATGGGCTCGGAAAGGTCCGGATTGTTTTCAATCATATGTATAATCGTTTCATAGGTGCTGCCATAGGTGCGGATCAGGTGTTGAATGAAATCGGCATTGAACCGATCCTCATAGCGACGGATAGCATCCGCCAAAAACGTGTCATACCGATCGATTTCTCCCCCCCATATGGGAACGCGTTGGCTCACAGCATGTGGAACCTTGCGTCCGAATGTCTTAAAGACACGGTTGACAACCTCTTCTGCCACGCCCCGGGCCGTGGTGTATTTGACACTCACCACAGACAATACACCGCGGATACCAGACTCAGCCTCGTGATCGAGGACGTGAAAATGTTTTTTCAAGCGGACATCCCCGGTGTTCCTGTCTATTCCCTCCATCGGCAAAAGACCGCCATAATAATGAACCACTTCATCGCGCTTGATGTGGGCACCGGGCATGGCTCGGTTGATCTCATCCAGAAACCCCTGAATGTCATCCTCTGTCACTTTAAAGGAATCAGCCTTGTCCCGGAAGGGCTTGTGGGCCGTTCCCACCAGCGTGGCTCCTCTCCAGGGCACCGCAAAAAGCAACCGCGATCCTTTGCTGATAATGGTATCCGCATCCCTGAAAACATACGGACTGGACACCCCAAACGCGTGCCGATCGGTTAAAGATCGATTGATCACCAGATTCAAAGCCGTCGAGAATTCGACCTCGGGCCGGATTTTCGGGTCCAGCGACCGAATTAGCGTATTGATCCAGGGCCCGGCCGTATTGACGGTCATCCGGGCATGTAACTCCACCGATTGGTCTTCATTTATAGAGTCCACAGCCCGAACGCCGACAACCGTGTCTCCCGACCGGACAAAGTCAGTCACCCGGAGATGATTGACCACACAAGCACCCCGGTCTTGTGCGGACTGTATAAACGAATACAACAGACGTTCTGAATTGGCCATATAGGCATCATACCAGAGAGCCCCCCCATTGACCGATTCGGAATCGATAAAGGGAAGATGCTTCAGGGTCTCTTCCCTGGAAAGTACTCGTCCCCGGGGCAAGCGCTTCTGAGGATCGTCCAGTTTGTTGCGATCATACCCCACCAGATCATTCAGTAACAACGCCACTCGCATGGCTTCTGGCCCCTTGATGCCATGCCCACGGGTGGGCATGATACAAGGCAACGGATGCACCAGGTGGGGCGCAATCTGACTCATGACACGACGCTCGGTGATCGATTCACGCATCCGTTTGAGATCGAGATGCTGTAGATAGCGCAAGCCGCCATGGATGATCTTTAAACTGTTTGAAGATGTTGACGAGCCAAAATCATCTTTTTCAATCAAGGCGACCGTCAGTCCGCGAAGCACTGCATCCCAGGCGATGGTAGCCCCATAAATACCAGCACCAATGACCAAAAGATCAAACCGCGTATTCGTAAGTTGATTGATATCTCGTTTCATCTGTTTTGACTGTCCCTGATCTGTGTTCGATGCAAAACCAACTCTGTTATTGACAGGTATGGCGATACCAGACATGAAAAACCATCAGCGCCCAAAGACGATGACTGTGGTTGTCCCGTCCTACCAAATGCTCATCAATCAATCGCTGAACGGTACGAGGTTCAAAAAACCCAGTATCCCGAATCTGTTGTTCCGAGAGAGCGTCGAGCATCATGGGTTTGAGTTCCTCTTTCATCCAGTTTTTAATGGGAATGCTGAATCCCTCTTTTCCCCGCTTGAGAATGGTGTCCGGCAACCGATCCTGAAGAGCGGTCTTGAGCAAATATTTTGTGGTCTTGTTTTTCAGCCGCAAACCAGCGGGAATGGTGGCTGCAAATTCCACAAACCGGTGATCCAAAAAAGGAACCCGGGTTTCCAGCGACGTGGCCATACTCATCCTGTCGACCTTGACGAGAATGTTATCCACCAGATAGGTGGTGATATCGACATATTCTTGCTGATCGAGAGGATGCGGTGAATCGATTTCATTCAACTTTTCTTCAATAAACCGATAGGGGTTGTGCTCTTTCAAGCTGTCCCGATAATCGGAACGATACAGATCGACTTTATCCGTCTCCTGAAGAAAGATCATCCAGCGGACATGCTGCAAATGCGGCGGTAATTGAAGGCCCTCCACGAACCGTCTGGCCCGATTGATCAGTCCCTTTTTCTTGCGGGTCGGTGGCAATCGTTTTACGGCCGGGTTGATCATCCCCCGACGCACAACCGCCGGCAAGAGTTGGTACTGTCGGGCCATCCGATCGGCCAGATAGGTATCATAGCCCGCAAGCAACTCATCACCGCCATCCCCCGAAAGCACCACCGTCACATATTTTCGGGCCATCTGGGAGACCAGATAGGTGGGAAAGATGGAAAAATCACCAAAAGGCTCATCCAGTTGACGCAACAGCCTGTCGGCCAGTGATACAATATCCGGATCCAGAAACTCTTCATAATGTTCAGTATGAAAGGCGTTGGCCACCGCGCGCGCAAACGGCAATTCGTTATAGGTTGAATCGTCAAAACCAATGGAAAAGGTCTTGACGGAATCGGTGGCTCGACGCATCATGGCCACGATTGAACTGGAATCCAGCCCGCCACTCAAAAACGCACCCAGAGGAACATCACTCATCAACCGAATCTTGACCGCATCGTACAGCAACTCCCTCAGGCGCTCGGCCAGTTTCTCCTCACTTTCCGATGACCGCTGATAACGCAAAGACCAGTACCGCTGTAACCGGATGGTCCCCTGTTCATAACTCAACGTATGCGCAGGGGGCAGCTTGCGGATCTGTTCAAAGATGGTCAGAGGAGCAGGAATGTACTCAAATGTCAAAAAATTATCAAGCGCTTTTCCATCAATCGACTTTGACATGTCACAAATTTGTAACAGGCTCTTAAGCTCCGAGCCAAATACCAACCGCGCCGACTCGACCGAATAGTATAAGGGTTTGATGCCCAGACGATCGCGTGCCAGAAAAAGCCGCTGCCGCCGTTCGTCCCAAATAGCAAAGGCGAACATACCATTCAGATATTCCGGACAGGCATCCCCATACTCTTCATAAGCGTGCACGATCGCCTCGGTATCACTATGAGTACGAAACCGATGTCCACGAGCTTCCAGCTGATGTCGTATCTCCTGATGATTATATATCTCGCCATTGAATACAATAACACAACTGTGATCTTCATTGTACATCGGTTGTGCGCCGGTTTCCAGGTCGATGATGCTCAACCGACGCATGCCCAATCCAACCGGGCCGGCGACATGGTACCCCTCATCATCCGGCCCCCGGTGAATAATGGCGTCGCACATTCGTCTGATCGCGGTCTGCTCCACCGGCTGGTGCCGGTCTTTATGTAATACTCCGCAAATACCACACATAAATACGCCATCCCTCAAGACCGAAAAATCTTTTTCTGGTACAGGGCCTGATTTCAATCCTATCAGCGAGATCAGGACCTCGTTTTATGTAGCCACAGCCTGATGATCATTTTTCTCGTTAAAACCGGTCACCGCTTGATCCACAATCCAGCGGACTTTTTTCAGATACGCTTTGTAGCTGTATTTTTCCTCTGCCAATGCGGCAGCATTCTCTGCTATTATACAAGACCGCTGCGTATCATCCAACACACGAGCGATTCCATCCGCGAACGCTCGACTGTCGATCCCGGTCAACTCTGCCACATCGGGGTTGAGAATTTGTGTATGAGTGATGTGATCGGTCGCAACGATCGGTTTGCCGGAACGAAGATAGGAATAGATTTTTAAAGGCGAATTGTTGCCCTTTTTCCGGGGTGATACCAATACATCCGCCAGATCCACAAAACCGGGAATCTGTTGAGGCTGAACAAAACCGGTGAATTGAAAATATGGTGCCAGGTGTTTTTGTTCCACCTGATTTCGATAATTCCGAACCTGCTCCGCACTGCCCCCCACCATCAAAAACTGCAATTCCTCCCGATGACGTTGATGCACCAAATCTTCGGCACTGTCAATCAACAGATCGATACCCTGGTAGGCCTCAAACGTCCCGTAATACAGAACCAACCGACGCCCTTCCAGATGGTACTGTGACTTGAGCAATTTCAATTGCTCGGGATCCGATGGAAACACCAACCGGTTATCCGCTACATTCTCGATCAGAATACTGTTTTTATCCGGGTAGTGAGTCTCGACGTATTTTTGCAGTTCCGGACAAATAGTAATGACCGCGTCAGCGCTATCGAGTGTACGCGATTCGAGCCTGTGAAAAACAGAGGTAATGAGACGGGACCGGGTGTATTTAAAATTGTCGAGCTGTTGGGGCAATGAGGAGTGCATGTCGTAGAGATGCGGCAATCCATATTTCTTTGCCAGACCGGCACCCCAAAAGCTGGCCTCTTCATGAGTATGAATCAGGTCATACTCGTTTCGTGCCACCAACGCCTTGGATTGTCCATATAACATCAGGTCCAGTGCGATTTTTCGCTTTGAGGGACCGATCCTGACGCGGCGAACCCCCGGTACCGGACGGGCACGATAATACGTCAAACCATCCATGTCCACCGTCTGGCCGAGATGATAGGTGGCCAAATCCACTTGGTGTCCCAACAGCGTCAAGGCTTTGATGCGATGCAACACGCTAAAGGGTGTACCACGTGGGGAAAAAAATGGCTGAGGGGCTATCATCAATATCCGGTATGGATGCTCGGCCCGCACCGCGGTTGTATCATAATTCTGCATGTCTATTCAGCTCCATATCCTACCAGCACAACGAAAAATGTTCTCACCAGTATTTTGAGATCCAACACCAGAGACCAATTATCGATATACTCCATATCCATCCGCATCCATTCGTCAAATCCGATCTTGTTGCGTCCGCTTACCTGCCAGATACAGGTGATCCCCGGCTTTAGACTCAATCGGCGACGTTGCCAGATCTCATAGTTTTCCACCTCCTTGACCAGTGGAGGTCGGGGACCGACAATACTCATGTCCCCTTTGAGTACATTGATAAACTGAGGCAACTCGTCGATGCTGGTCTTTCGCAAAATATGTCCCACCCGAGTGACACGTGGATCTTTCTTGATCTTAAAGACCGGGCCATCCATTTCATTTCGCTTGAATAATTGCTTCTGCAAATCTTCAGCATTGGTCACCATGGACCGGAATTTGTACAGGGTGAATTTCCGTCCCTTGAGACCGCTGCGGGTCTGTTTAAATAATACCGGTCCCTTTGACGTCATTTTAATAAGAATGGCCACCAGCAACATGAGTGGAGAAAACAAAACCAGGGCCAGAACAGATATCAGGATATCCATAAGTCGCTTGATAAAAAGCTGCCACTCTTTGGCATGAAAGGTCTCAAATTCCAACAATGGGAAGCCATTAAAATCCGCCTGATGCGTTCGGGCGATATGAAGATTGAACAGGTCGATGGATAGCGAGGTGGAAATCCCCACCTCCTCACAGGCCAGGATGGCATCCTCGATACGGTGAAGCCACAGACGGGGTACCACAAAAATCACGCGATCGACCACCAGGTGATTGATCAGAAATGGAATATCCTGAATTCTTCCGATCACTCGGTACCCGTCCACCTCCTTGCCATAAAGATTGTGTTCGTCATCGATCAGTCCAATAATGCGTAATCCCCAACTGGAATGCAAATGAATCGCGCGAATAAACTCCTGCGCTCGACGTCCTGTACCCACGATCAACAAATTTTCCTGGTTGTACCCCCGGGCATGTATACTATCCAGTAGAGAAAACAACCACTTTTTTTCCAGTACCAACATGCCAAACGCGGTAAAGAAATAGACGGAAAAGAAAAGACGACTGGCCAGCTCGAGTTTCAGCAAAAAGATAAGACTTCCCGACGCAACAGAGGCCCAGATGCTGGACACAAAAATCAACCAGACGAGTTTTCTAAAAGAACGGGTTCGGTACTGTTGATACACTCCATGGAGTGACAGGACAGCCATCCAGATAAAGGGGAATCCCAGAAACATCTGCCAGTATTGCGACGCAAAGTACAACAAACCGGAAACTGTTGGACCCATGGCATATGCCTTGACACCCATAGAGGCAAACGAACGAATCAGCTCATCTATAAAATAAGCCGCGGGAAAGGACAGGAAAAACACAAACAGATCCAACCCCTTCATGATTTTTACAAGGAATCTTTCTCGTTCAGACAACATAGCAGGCAGTGTTTTCCGTTCTCTTTATGATCGATCCATTCGCGTACGATGGGTTTTTAGATACCATTCTACAAATTTCTCAATACCTTCCTTGATGGTCGTTTGCGGATTATAATTTAGTTCCATTTTCGCTCGCGAGATATCTGCATAGGTCACCGGCACATCACCAGACTGGGCCGGAAGCCGGTCGAGTTTTGCCGTCTTGCCCAACGCGTGTTCCAACATCCGGACAAGGGTTCCCAGGGATGTGGTCGTGGACTCGCCCAAATTGTAGACCCGATATCCCTGACACCGATCAATCGATGCCAGTAAACCCTGGATGATGTCATCGATATAGGTGTAATCCCGACGACTGTCCAGCGTCCCGAATACCGGAATCGGTTCTTCATCATAAATGAGTTGGGTAAACTTGTGGATGGCCATATCAGGGCGTTGACGGGGTCCATAGACAGTAAAAAAGCGATGGCAATGAATATTCATGTCGTAAAGATGATGATAAGTATAACACATCAACTCTACGGCTTTTTTCGTCGCCGCATAGGGCGAAATGGGATGATCCACGGGGTCGTCTTCATGAAAGGGAATCTTTTGATTCCTTCCATACACAGAGGACGAAGACGCACAAATGAACCGACGCACACCACGAGTACGGCACATCTCTAAAAGATTCATGGTGCCTCTGACATTCACGTGTTCGTACAGCTGTGGTTGCAGCAACGAAGGACGTACTCCGGCGCGTGCTGCCAGATGGACCACAACATCATATTGACCGGAACCGAATACCGTTTCCAGAAAGGACTCGTCAAGGATATCACCCTCGAAGAGTTGAAACGTCCCAAACCCGGATGCGGATTGAATATTTTTCCGTTTGATCGAGATACTGTAATACTCGTTGAAATTGTCCAGAC
>CAYPUH010000190.1:4588-9175 GCA_964413725.1 uncultured Cytophagia bacterium | reverse complement strand
CTTTATCGCAATAGACAAATCTTTTGGGTCTGTCGCCGGAAAGGGCCACCACCAGCCGGTGACCAGAGCCATTCGCACAGATAGACACCGGACGACACCCGAATTCCGCGGGTGTTGCAGCCATCCCAGGTGATGTGATAGTGACCGCCGCTTTCAAACCGGATCACCAGTGTCCGGATCCGTCGGCCCCGCAGGTCATAGAGACAGATGCGTGTATGACCCGCGGCCGGACAGCAGTGTTCCCGCCAGCAACACTGTCAGGGTGTTGAACCTCATATGATCCCCCTTTTTGTATAAATCGGTTCCGCCATACGTCGTGACGGAACCGGGATATGGGGTTATTTGATCAAACTCATTTTTTTGGTGAGTGTAAACTGTTTCCCGTCACCGCGCATATAGACAATCTGATAGAGATAGATACCTGCGGCCACCCGATTGCCAAACCGGTCCCGTCCATCCCATCTGAGACTGTGCGCTCCGGCGGATTGTTCGGCATCGATCAGCGTGCGGACCAGGCGTCCACGAATATCATAGATCCGCAATACAACGTGCCCTTCAGCCGGCAGGTCGTACGCAATTGTGGTTTCCGGATTGAACGGATTGGGATGGTTTTGGTGCAGTGTAAAGGATGCCGGCAAAGCGGACGGGGATCGTTCCACCGGAGTCGATTCGTCGGGATCGGAATAGAACGCCGTATAGGGGGTCAGGATCTGAAAAGTCAGCGACAGAGCAGCTGGCAGTGATCATCCAGAGGCGAATCTACCGAGTGTCCTGTGGTGGTGCCCAGGGTAAAATAGCCGCCACTGAGTAGACTGGCCTCAAGATAATCGTTTCGCAACACCGTGTTACCATACACCGCTGCAGTTGTGTGCCCTGATGATTTGGCAGACCAGCCGGGGTCGGAACGGTCAAAAATGGATTTTGGAGCTCCCCACAACAGGGATACAAGAGATAGCACACTCAATAATAGTAGTTTGGGTTTCATACTGCCTCCTACCGGCTAAAATGTGTGTGATGTTGTCGAATGCGGGATCAACTGTAGATTGTCTGCTGCCCCTCTGGGGTGGAATGCACTCTGATGATCTATGGGGAGTGATCCCATCATCGTCCGGGACCGCAATGCATGGACCCTATCGGTCCTGTTGCATTCAAAGACCATACCAAATCCGATGACAATCATTATACGACAGCGATAGGAGTGTATGTGTAAAACGGGAATAAATCTTAACGGTAAGTCTAATAGATACAACAAAAAATTGCGTATACTCCAGTTCAGCGGAGAATAAAGCGTTCCACCTCTGAAAAACCGTGAATTTGAAACAGCGAAAAATATGCCGGGGGGCGAAATTAATTCGCGGTTAACTCAAAAGCGGATTGTGGCACGTACCCTGGGCGTGCCTGCAGGATGGATGTGGAGTGAGGTGGTTGTGGAACGGGATTCATGTTCAAACACCAGCAGATCCACCTGAGCCACTGCCCAGACCAAGGTGTAGATCAGCGCACTGGCATTACGTTTTTGAAAGGCCGAGTTGTAGCGATTGTAGCGGCTGTCCATTTTGTCCGGGTCGGTTTCATTGAGATAGTCGCTTCGGGCGGACCGGGTTTCCAGGGTGTAATAGACCGTCGCGCCGAGACTGAGGAGTGCACTGGTGGTCAGCAGGGCGCCGCGGGTTTTTTGACCCTGCCGCCACTGTCCGGCTCCGGGCAGCAACAATGACCAGGCAATCTCCGGCCGGTCCGAGGGAGGTGTGATCGTGACCCGAACGGTATCGATGTGGGTGGGTGTAGGGATGGTCGTGCTGTCATCCTGTGTGGCGGACAGGTGGTCTTTGATCTGGTTGAAAAAATTCAGGATCTTGGGTGAGGTTCTGACCGGATCCATCTCATAGTCGGGATCCAGTCGCAGCAGTGCGATAAAGCTGGTCATGGCCTGATCCATCTCCATGAGAGAATAATGCGCCATGCCTTTCAGACGATACAGCTCAATCCGGTCCGATTCCGAGAGCGCCTCCGGCTGTTTCAGGAGAGGTGTGGCCGCCCGGACGATTTTTTCGTATTCAAAATTCTGCAGATAGGTCTTCAGGACCTGTACGCCGGGATGAACCGGACGCTCCTGTCCGGATACGGCTGTGAACAGGGACAACAACAGCACCATAATCGGATATCGGTAGGGAGACTTCATTTGATCAATACCATTTTTTGCCAGTTTGAAGAGAGGCCGCCCTCGAGCCGATAGAAATAGACGCCTCCGGCCACGGTGTGTCCATGTTGGTCCCGGCCATCCCACTGATAGCGGTGCGTGCCGCTGTTCAATACCCCGTCGCACAGGGTTTGTACCCGTTGTCCTGAAACGGCATGGATCACCAGGCGCACCTGTTCCGGACGGGAGAGGGTAAACTCTATTGTTGTCTGAAGGTTAAAGGGATTGGGATAGTTGTCATAAAGCCGGTATTCCGTCGGCTGTCCCGCTTTTTGCTCGATGCCGGTGGTGGCTTCCATATCCAGTCGTTCGATTTTAGAGACCACGTTGCCTTTAGCGTCGCGGCCGCCAAAGACATAGACAGACTCGCCATAGCTCACCGCCATGGGATGGTTTCTGGCATAGTTTAGTTTTGGCAGGGCTTTGGTCAACCCCTCTTGTCCTGTCGTTGAAAGGGTGTATTGTTCTGCGCTGGAAAGTGCGTGTTGGGTTTCATTATAGCCGCCAAGCAGAATGATGACATCCAGGGGTTTACAATAGACAGCGGCTCCGGCGGCCCGTCCGGTTTGCAGTGAGGGACGCACCGGGGTGAGTTTACCCGATGCGGGTTCAAACCGGAAGACTTTGTTGGAGATATTGTTGCTGACCCCGCCAAAGATATAGATGGCGTTGCCACGACGAGCGGACATCTGCTGATAGGGACCGTTGCCCGAATAGAGTGTTGATTCCTGAAACCGGAACGAACGGCTGGGGATATGAAATTCAGCGATATAGGGCAGCGTGGTGTTTTGATCGTAGCGCAGTTGCGGAAATCCGCCGAACAGAAAGAGCGAAGAGTCGAATACGGCGCCGGTGGAATAAAACCGGTTAAAATTCATATCCGAGAAGAGAATGGACGGTGAATCCACGAAATTCCAGGTCTCGAGCGATTCCGAATAGGTGGTATCCGTGGCACCGCCACAGATCAACACGGTGTCTCCGTACACGGCTGCCACTCCATTCTGCCGGCTGGTGGTGAGTTCGTTTAACAGCCGCCAGGTATTGGTGGGGGGATGGTAGGCCTGTATCAGCCGGGTGGCTTTGGATTCAGCGGCCCCGCCGACAATATAGATTTCGTCCCCATGCACCAACGCACTGCCACCGCTCACGGGAATGTGCATGTCCCCGTTCTCCACGATGTGCCATTGATTCTGGGACCATACTGTGGAGAGAGGGGTCAGTAGGCCCAGCAGCAAAAAGATGTAGAGAATTCTGTTCATGGTCGTGTCGACCTGTTTGGTTAACCGATTGATGCAACACCTGTTTCAGATATCAAATAAGCAAAAACCGTACCGTTGAGTTGTGACCGGTACGAGCTTTTTGTCATTGGATGCGTCGTTCAAGGTTCAGATGGTATCGCAGCGTTTCGGCCCGGACCACGGTAATGACGTCTGTGGCTGCCGTAAACGCCGGATGCCGGACCGTCAACCGATGTTCGCCCGGAAGCAGCGGTACCGCAGAGGACAGCGGAGTCTGTCCCACCCGCCTGTCATCTATCCATATCTCTCCCCATGGGAACACCTCACAGGACATATAGCCGAACAGGGTGTCGAGTTTCACCTGCACCCTTTTTTCCTGTCCGGGCTGAAGGGTTACATCCTGTGTGACCGGCGGAAAGCCCGGTTTTTTCAGTGTCAGGGCATAGGTTCCGGGCTGGATACGTACCGCCTGTTCCATGGGGGTGGTATCGATATGTTGTGAATCGATCCACACCTCGGCCCAGGGTCGGCAATCCACCGTCAGGAGGCCGGCAGCGGGTGTCTCTGTCAAGAGAGTCGATAATTCCGGTCTCTCATCGGGTGGTTCTTGCCGGCGCATTGTGGTGTCGACCTCCACCGGAGCCAGCGTTTCGTGTTCTGGTGTTGAGATCGGCCTCTCCGTTTGGGTATCGGAACCCTGTTGTGATACCGGGCCGGGGGACCGCATGATCCAGAAAAAGACGGACAGGCTCGCGATCAGAATCGCTGCCACCGCACTCCAGCCCCATTTACGCCGGGACGTGGAGCGTGTTGATGCCGGAGCGGGGGCGAGATCCGTTGCAGCGTGTTGACGATATACCAACCCGTTGCGGCGGTCCTGTGGCCGACGCCGCATCCACTCTTGAATCGCGCGTTTCAGCGGCCCGGGTATCTCTTTGATGAGCTGTTCTATGCTGTGGTCATCAGCGGCCAGGATATGCGTAAAGGTGTCACTGACCGTGTCACCCAGAAAGGGGTGTCGGCCCGTTACCCACTCGCAGGCCACCAGCCCCAGCGAATAGAGATCGCTGGCCGGTGTTGGACTGGCTCCCTCGATCAGTTCGGGGGGCATATATCCGGGAGTGCCCACCAGAGTCGGGGAACTCCCGG
>CAYPUH010000190.1:0-4578 GCA_964413725.1 uncultured Cytophagia bacterium | reverse complement strand
CGGTACCTGTGTCCCCGACCACAGACAGCGCCAGTCCAAAATCCGCCAGCTTGACCGTTCCCGATGCCTCGATCAGGATATTCTCCGGCTTGATATCCCGATGAACGATACCCTTGTCATGTGCAGCCTGCAGTCCCGATGCCGCCTGGGCCAGGACCTCCTGTTTTCGGGACAGTGAACTCTGCCGGGACATCAATTCTCTGAGTGTTTCACCGTGAATATATTCGAACGAGATATAGAACGATTGTTCTGCCACACCAAAATCGAGCACCCGGATGATATTGGGGTGATCCAGCTGTGCCAGGAGTCTGGCTTCTCGCTTGAACCGGCTCAACAGTTGCCGGTCTGCCAATGCCTTCCGGCCGAGTGTCTTGAGGAAGACATCCTTGTTCAGATAGATATGACGAGCCCGGTAGACAGAGGCCACCGAATTCTGTTTCAGACACTCGCGAATTTTAAATTTTCCAAACAGAGGACGACTCATGTTCTATCCGGGGGGCGGTGGCATGCCCGGCTTGGTGTTAAGGTTCAGGTGGACGGTCCGAGCTTTGTCCGGACACTGTCGATTTTATCTTGTATGGACTGATCCCGGTCCGTGCGCGTTCCCAGGCGAATGGATGTGGAGATCCGGGGTGCACCCATATCGTGCACCACCTGATGGCACCGTTTGACCGCGGTCATCACCTCATCCCATTCACCTTCGATGTTGGTTCCATAGCCGTGCAGGGTATACGACAGTCCTGCCTCTTCCAGTACCCGTTCACAGGCGGTGATATACCCGGACACCGATACGCCTACGCCCATGGGGACCACACACAAATCAAGTATAACAAACATCGTGTCTCCTTTATCGCGCTCAGGGGGCCGGATAGCCCACGGTTTGTGTGAGGATGATGCGTTGATCCGGAACGAGATTCATCACCTCACGCAGCATGTCATAATCCACAGCGCCGCGGACCACGGTGGCCAATCCCTCGGAGGCACAGAACAGATAGACGTTCTGACCGATGAATCCGGTGTCGGCAGCACCGTAACGTATCTGCTTCTCTTCGGGGACCCCCTCCATCCTGGAGGTATCCGCCACATAGATCAGGTTCACCGGCGCCTCTGCCACAAAGGGTTGACTGCCGGTGTGGACGCGAATATCGCGGTCCTGCAGACGTTTGAGCGCGTGAGGTTTGGCCTCATAGAGATAGAGGCCATCCTTCAGGGCCACATAGATATCGATTTCCTGCCAGTTCATAGCCGACGGGGCGGTCCGTTTACCGTTTTCCGGTCGGTTGATACCAAAGGCGGCCCAGAGCAGATCGGAGAGAGTTTGCTCCGACAGGGCGCGAGAATCAAATTCGCGTCCAGAGTGACGTGCACTCAGTGCATCCATAAGAGGCATACCGCCGGTGGTGGTGGGTGACGGCAGGGTCCATACGGTGTTCTCGGTACCCTCGGCGTAACCGGAGGGAGCCCATACGATGAGCCCCAATATCAGTATCCAAATGAGATGAGCCATAATGTCTCCTTAACCATTTTGTGTTGCTTTTTGTACGGCATTGCGTTTCAGGGATTGTAGTAGCACCCGACCCGGACCGGTAAGCCGGGTCATAAAAAACCCTTCACCGCCGAAGAGGATACGACGCAGACCGGAGACGGTCTGGATATCATAGTCCATCTGTTCGGAAAAAGCGGCCAGACTGCCGGTGCTCACCACCAGGGAGTCCTGCTGTCCCAGAGTCACGGGAATAAAATCTCCGGCGCCGTGGATCAGGGCGGTACCGCTGCCGGACAGTTTTTGCAAAAAGATACCCGAGCCTCCGAACAGGGCGGCGCCGGCCCGGCGGACCACAATCACGTCGATGTCGATATTGGGGCCGAATGCGGCGAGAAACGAACCGCGGGTGGTGAGGACGGCGCCTTCGTCCAGATTCCATTCGATAATCTTTCCGGGTTGATTGGCGGACAGCCGGACCTGCTGGTTGTCCCGGGTGGCGGTCAGATAGGTCAATCCCAGACCTTCTCCGGACAGCATCCGGCGCGCGGACCCGCTGACACCTCCCGGAATTCGGGTCTTCCACTCCAGGTCAGGGTCCAGAGAGAGCAGAGTGCCCTTGCCCGCCCAGCAGTTTTCTCCCGCATTCAGGGTCAACAGAGCGGTCTGGGCCAGATTGCCTTCGATGGTGGACTGCATTCACATTCTCCTGTCTATTGACTATTTCGATGATGTCCCTTTAGACGAGTGTTCATCCATGGATTTGAGTTGTATCTGAATCCAGCGCACCGATACCCCCAGGGAACGGGCGGCAGCGGTGCGGTTGCCGTCGAATTCCTGTAGCCGTCTCAATAACAGTTTCCGGCCAAAGTCCTTCAGGGTGCCCTTGAATTCAAAGAGTTCTTCATGCGGCTCGATGAGGATATGCTCCGGCAGGATGGTATCACCCTCACACAAGATGGTGGCTCGTTTCAGAATGTTTTCCAGTTCTCTCACGTTGCCTGGCCAGTGGTAGGCCTCGAGTCTCTTGAGCGCCGAGGGGTGGAGCGTCAACGCAGGGTTCGCGTGTTTGCTCACAAAATGTCGTGCCAGCAACGGGATATCACCACGGCGATCCCGTAACGGTGGAAGCTGGATGGGGAACACATTGAGCCTGTAGAAGAGGTCCTGCCGAAAATCACCCGATTTGACCAGGGCATTGAGGTCCCTGTTGGTGGCCGCGACGATCCTCACATCCACAGTGCGCACCTGTGTGTCTCCCACGCGCATGATTTCATTGTTTTCCAATACCCGCAGCAGTTTGCTCTGGACGCTCAGCGGCACGTCGCCGATTTCATCCAGGAAAAAGGTCCCTGAAGAGGCCACCTCGAAGAGGCCTTTTTTGTCGCTGGTGGCACCGGAGAAGGCTCCTTTACAATAGCCGAACAACTCGCTTTCCAGCAGGGTATCCGGAATGGATCCACAAAACTGTGCCAAAAAGGGAGCCTGCCGGCGACGGCTGAGACGATGGAGGGCCCGGGCAACGATATCTTTTCCCGTTCCACTCTCTCCCAACAGCAATACGGTGACATCGCTTTCCGCCACCCGATGGATCAGTCTGGACACGCGTCGCATGGCGGTGCTCTGTCCGATCAGATCGGGGATGGGTTCGGTTTCATGGATGCGATGTTTGAGGAGCTGGTTTTCATCCCGCAGCGATTCCAGCTGGGTCAGTTTGTCCAGCGCCAGGGATACGAGAGTAGAGAAAAAACCGAGAAAATCGAGGCTGTCCTGTGTAAAGGCGCTGCGATGGGTACGGCTGTCCGCCAGAATCACCCCGCGAATCTCGTCTCCGGAAAAGATCGGAACACCGATGACCGACTGGATCTGCTGAATCTGCACGCTTTCAAACTGGGATACGTCCGGATCGCTTTGCACGTCGTGATAGAGCAGGGGACGTCTCTCATCCAGGACCTGATTGAGAAGGCGTCGGGAGAAATCCGACGGATCGGAGAGATCGGCGCCCTGATGGTTGCGTGCCGCCAGCACGGAGAATGGCTCGTCATCGGCAGACCGTGCGACAAAGACAGCCCTATCGGCCTGCAGTGCCTGGATCACCAGGTCCAGGGATTCGCGAATCAGATGATCGGGATGATCGGCCGAGTTGAGCAGCTGACTGATCCGGTAGAGGGTGTCAAATTGTTGTTTTGATGTGTTGTCGGACATGAGAATCAGAGTCCCTGCACAGTAAATGAAGCCGGTCTGGAACGGGCACGGTTGTTGAACCGATCCACGCACCAGATGACCCAAAAATAATCTCCTGAAGGCAGTGAGGTCTCGACGGTCCAGGAGGTGGTTTGCCTATCGATGCCGGATTTTTGTACCACGCGCTGTGGGGCGATCTCATCGGTATAGACCTCTACCGTATAACTCAGGGAGAAACCGGGATCAAAGGGTTCCCATGTCAACGTGGGCTGTGGCGGAACCACCTGATAGCCGGACGGCGCCTTGAATTCAACCCAATCATAGATCACCCGCTCGATACGGTCCTGATGCACCGGGATCATATGACCGCTGCGATCCCGGACCCGTAACTCAAAGTCATAGCCCACACACCCTTCGATGGATTGTAGTCTCAGGTCCGCCAGGGAAAACTGTCGTTCATATCGATTTTCATTCCGGTAGAGATGACTCTGAAATTGAATTCCGGTGTTGCGAACGAGCACCGAATCGATATCATTGTCCGGATCGGTCACAACCGCATAGATCTGCACCGAAAATGTCTGTCGGTCCGGATAGCGATTCAGGACACTGCTATAGACGGACAAGCTGTCACAGACCGGCTTTGCATTTACAAAGAACGTCCGATCCTCATGTCTGTTGTGTTCCCACTCTACATATACCGAGTCGGGCAGATATTCCTGTTTTTCCACCACCATCCAGCCATCCGACTGTTTGAACGGTCTAAAGGCAAATCCGCCGTCTGTGCCGCTGGTGGCCACCCGACCCAGAGGTCTCCACGTCACACGAGCACCGGTAACAGGCTGCGACGGCAGTCCCAGCCGCACGCGCGTACGCGTCGAGAGCGGTAGCATGCATGCAGGCGCCGGCGCTCC
>CAYPUH010000189.1:0-9267 GCA_964413725.1 uncultured Cytophagia bacterium | reverse complement strand
GTACTGGGCGGCTCACCCATCCGTTCGATTTGTTCGACTTTGTAATCCTCCCCCCGTTCCTTGAACAATTCGATGGCCTCGTCTGACTCCAGTTCACGGCGTTGAAAGGACGCATCCCGGTTCACGATCTCATGCATTTTGCTCTCGATGCGTTCAAGAACCTCGGGCGTTATGGTTTCTTTGAGATCCACATCGTAATAGAATCCCTGATCCACGGGGGGGCCAAACGCAAACTTTGCAAAGGGAAAAAGTATTTTGATTGCATGAGCCATCACATGGGCGGAACTGTGCCAAAACGTGTCTCTACCAGCTTCCGTGTCAAAATCGAAAAAATAGAGAGCGCCGTCGCTTTCCAGCGGACGCGTCATATCAATGAGCTGATCATTATAGCTGGCGACCACTGCTTCTTTGGCGAGACGTTTGCTTATCCCTTTGGCAATTTCCATGGGTGTTATTCCCGAAGGAAAAGATTTCGTTGTGCCGTCGGGAAAGGTAACACGTATATCAGCCACGGTGTATCCTTTCAACTTTACATCTAGACTCGGTAGAAAAACAAAACCGCCTTGCATGGAGGCGGTTATGGGTGCTACAATGCTGGTCAATGTGAAGCGTGTGGGCGGTACTGGATTTGAACCAGTGACCCCTTGCATGTCAAGCAAGTACTCTAACCACCTGAGCTAACCGCCCGCTTTATTGTTATTCTCAACCATTCAAAAAAAAAGCGAGACTCGAGCCGCGCTTCCATTCAGTCGTGTGCCGAGGGCCGGAATCGAACCGGCACGGACCCGAAAGTCCGAGGGATTTTAAGTCCCTTGCGTCTACCAATTCCGCCACCCCGGCGAGCCCGTTTTTGAGGCGGCGATCGGAATCGAACCGATGAATAGAGGTTTTGCAGACCTCCGCCTTAGCCACTTGGCTACGCCGCCCGATAGTTACCCGGGCCCAATGCGAGGTCCTGATAACCATATTGAGCGGGAGACGGGAATTGAACCCGCGACCCCAACCTTGGCAAGGTTGTGTTCTACCGCTGAACTACTCCCGCTTAATTGGTTCGCTAATATAAAAATCTAATTCCAGTTATGCAACATTTTTTTTGGTTTGACATACATTTTTTTAGGGTCAATTATCTGTAAATGTTGACTCTTGAGCTGCCTTGGGCCCCAGCGTGCCCCCTGCCGATGCGTAGCGGCCCAACCTTAACCGCTCTCGAAAGAGAGAAAATATTTGTCCGCATCCCGGTCCAACGTATGTACTACTGTTTGAATATCGACAACAGACGCGATTAAATGGAACCTCAAAATGAAGACCAACGAAAAGAACACCATCCATCAACACGACCTCATCGTGACATGCGAATCCTGCGGCATCGTTATACGACACCAGATTGACGATGAAAATCAGGTCGAAGCTATACTCAATCATCATATCTGCCAGAACAAATGCAACCCCAAATACATCAGTTACATTCTGATCGGCAATGTGATACCGGAAGAAAATTTCTCTTCCGACATAGAAGAACACCAAACGAATAACTCTTCTATGGCTGCCGCAAATTAGGGTCTACAAAAAAAAGGCTGTCGAAACCGACAGCCTTTTTTCTTTTATGTGGAGCTAAGCGGGTTCGAACCGCTGACCTCTTGACTGCCAGTCAAGCGCTCTCCCAACTGAGCTATAGCCCCGGTATTTCTATGTCGTTCAGAGATGATATTCAGCACAAAATCGCTGTTATTGCGGGCTAATATTACAACATTTATCGCCAAATGTCAAGGATTTATTTGACCTCTCTGATTTTTTCAGTCGTCCTTTTGATCACGCTACCCATCGCATCAAGGGCCTTGCCCGCACCCTGTAAAAATTCAGGCTTTCCTCCCCCTCTTGCCTCAAACACCGATTCCAGAGCCTGTAATACCAGGTTCATATCGGGATCGCCGTCAGGACTTGCGAACACAAATGGAACAGGTGACCGCCCACCATATAAACAATAGATACCCGGTTGTTTCTTTATGGATCGACCGGCCAACACGCGAAGATCCGCCATCCCAAGGTCCTGAAAGTGTTCAACAACAAACCCATCCTGCATCGTTTTGGTGGTCAAGGTATCGACAAGGGTGTCAAGACGAAAGTCCTGGAGGGTCTTGACCTGTTTTAATAGCCTCTTTTTCTCGACAAATAGTTTGTTTACACTCTCTGGCAGATCCGCAAATCCCGTGTTCAATTGGCTGGACAATTGCTGCAGAACCTGATAATCACCCTGAAATTTATCGAATGCACGCTTGCCCGCTAAAAAAGTCAAACGGGTGGCCTGACGAATCCGCTCCCGGCCCACAATTTTGATCATACCCACCTGTGCGGTGCCAGAAACATGGGTCCCCCCACAAGGATCCAAATCCCAGTGTTCAATATCTATCAACCGAATCGGATCCCGACGATCGCTTGTCGTTCTGGAAGGTAAAAAGCCGAGTTGGGCACGGGAAACCCATATACTTTTAACAGGGTGATCCTGCCATAAAACTTTATTGGCAATGACTTCCAGTTCCTGAATCTGCTGCGGGCTGATGGTGCTTTGATCGGTATCCAGGGTACTGCTTTTTTCACCGAGATGAGAGGCCATGGTTTCGACGTCAAAATGACGTGCCAATGCCCCGGCCAGAAGGTGAAAGGCGGTATGCTGTTGCATGAAATCAAAGCGGCGATTCCAATCGATAACTCCATGAACCGTGTTCCGTTCACCGGACAACGGTCGTTCAAGATGGTGCCAAATGTTTCCATGCTCATCTGCTGTCACATCAAGGACTTTCACCGAATCCATCCAACCGTTATCATGTGGCTGTCCCCCTCCTGTTGGATAAAACAATGTGCGATCAAGACAGACTCGCACGTCTCCATTCTCTTGATCACTTTGCAGAATCTTGCCATCAAATTCGGTCTGATAACTATTTTGAAGATAGAGTCGATCGGTCACCTGCTAGATTCCTTTCCAGTTTTCGCTTTAACCGTTTGTTGCGCTTGTTTAGATCGTTGATATCCTGGTGGTGTACAGAGTCGGAAAGTTCCTGCAACCGATCTATAATCTCCAGCGCTCTCTCAACAACCTGCAGGGCACCAGCAAGATCTCGCTTGTGATGTTCAAGCACCTTGGCCCATTCGATGTACGCTTTGGCGTAAAAATGACCCGAGTGTCTGATCAGGTTTTCATAAATCTCGGAGGCTTTTTCGATCTGATTGATTCGTCTCAGGTTTTTCGCTCGTCGCAGCATTATTGGACCCGGCTCCGACGGGGTCGCCTGGGAAAGATGATGATGATAGAGTCTTTCAGCATGTTCATAGAGGGTCAATGATTCCACGGAACGGATCACCTGGTCAATATTCGCTTGAACAGAATTCCCGGAACGAGACAGTCGGAACGGCTCGATGGCGTGCGTTGCGACATTGACCAGGGTGAGAATATCCATCACATTGTGTTGAAAGACCCGTTTCAGCGAACCTGCTTCTCGGGCCCTTAAAAACTGAAAATAAAGCTCCGGGATCTGATGACCCGGAATATCTCCATCGCGCATGAATCCCAAAAGATGGTGTTCACAACTCTGAAGGTCGCATCGTTCCCACCGATGACGCCACAACCGGCGAACGGTGTGCAGGAGATCGAGGTGAGGACAATATTCGGGCGGTTGGAGCCGGTTGAGAACAAATCGATTTCGTAACAGTGGAAGGTCATAAGATTTGCCATTATAGGAAATCAGTCCGGACAGCCCGTGCCACTCCCGTGCAAGCAGGTGCAAAAGGGCGTATTCCTCACCAGGGTCACGGAGAAAAAATTGGCGGATCAGAAATCCGTTCGCGGTCCAACGTCCGACCCCCACTAAAAATGCAAGTGTTCCGGCCCCTCCCATCAAACCGGTCGTTTCGGTGTCAACAATCGCCAGATTATGGGCCCGCATGGCCTCGAGAGACCAGTCCTTTCCCAGAAATACAAAATCAGTCGGTTGAAGATTTAGGAATTCGCCCAGTTCGCGTTTGCCATACACGTAGGTAGCCGGAAACAGGCGGGATCGGACCAGACACCGTCCAAAGGAGGTCTCGATGATTTCGGCGTCCAACTGGTCTGCAATCGCCTGGTCCTCTTTGGCATCATTCTGTTTGGGTAAAGGGTCCGCTTTACCGTAAAGGGCATCAAGTTTTGACTTTATCGAACTCATGACTCGATCACATTGAGGTCATTTTCTCCAGCAAAACAATCGCCGCACTTTTTCCATCATCGCCGACCTCGAGAACAGGGCCCACGCATGAGGGACATCCTTTGCTGCAACCACACTCTCTGACCCGTTCCAGAGCCGCTCGAGCGATTTCACCCGGCATATGATACAATTTCCGACTGAATCCCACCCCACCGGGGTATCGTTCCCAAATAAAGAGTGTGGGAAGATTCAGCATCGGGGCTCGCATGACAGGTTGCGCGACCAAATCCCGTGGGTCTGCCATAACAAAAAGAGGAGCGACCTGTGCCAACACATGACTGATCGCTTTCAGTCCGTCACCAAACGCCTGTTTGCTGATTCCGAGTTGATCATGAACCTCCTCATGGAACGAATACCAGAAACTGGTGGTATGCATTTCCAGTTCAGGGAGCGAAATTTTACCCCAGCCTATATTTTCATGAGTATTGAGTTTTAATTTTTTGTACATGGTGGCCAGATTGTTAACCACGATTTCACCATACCCTTTGGAGCCATACTCTTGCTCTTGGTGTTCCGCAATCTCAAGAATCTTGAGATGGGTCTTGAGTTGAGCGTCGGTGAAATAATCCACCTGAACCCGATGAACGTATGCTTTGCGTCGGTCCCAATCGAGCTGATCCACATGATATTGTTGACTCTCGTGTATATAGATCGCGTCATCGTGAACCATCAACGGCGCAGAAAAGAGATCCACCTCTCCGATGACCTGTTCGTCTTGATTTGAACGGTCGATAATAACTATATTTTCCTCAGCAGCACTTCGTAGGCTTACCGCTTCGGCCGGATAGGTCTCTGCCATCCAATGCCAGGAACCGGAACTCTGATGCAGGATACGATGCTCGCCGAGGTATTCAAGAATATCCTGTGTCTCTTCCACTCCCCCCTCTTTATCGTAGGATTGACCAAAGCGTTCGGTTTCCGTAAAGGGCAGCTCAAAAGCGGCACATTTTATGTGACTTAAAAGAATGGCAAGATTCTCGGGATCAATGATACCGGATTCCGGAGATCGTCCCAACAGATAGTCGGGATGTTCGACGATATATTGATCCAATGGTGCAGAGGAGGCAACGAGGACTGCGATGGCCACCTCATTTTTTCGACCGGCTCGTCCAGCTTGTTGCCATGTACTGGATATGGTGCCCGGATAACCCGCCATAACACACACCTGCAATCGGCCAATATCGATACCCAATTCCAGGGCATTGGTACTCACAACCCCCAGGATAGAACCATCCCTTAATCCACGTTCAATAGCCCGTCGTTGCAGGGGCAGATATCCCCCGCGGTAGCCTCGTATCAGATTTTTGGGTTTCTTCCTGCGGGCCAGAGCTTCCTTCAGGTAGGTTACCAGCAGCTCCACTCGGAGACGACTTCTGGCAAAGACTATGGTCTGAATATTGTGCCCTAAAAAGCGCTCCGCCACTTTACGTGCCGATTGGACATAAGATTGTCGGATTCCCAATTCACGATTGACGACGGGTGGGTTGTACAGCAGCAAATGTTTCTCACCTTGTGGGGCGCCGTTTTGATCAATCAATTCCGCCGGTTCTCCTGTCAGGCGATATGCCAATTCATCCGGATTGGCGATGGTGGCTGAACAACAAATGAACTGGGGTTTGCTATTATAAAACTCGCAAATACGTTTAAGACGCCGAATAACATTGGCCACATGACTTCCCAGTACACCCCGATATTGATGAATTTCATCGATAACCACATAGCGCAGGTTTTCAAAGAGCTTGACCCATATCGTGTGATGAGGCAGAATGCCGGTGTGAAGCATATCCGGATTGGTGACTACGATATGGCCGGAGGTCCGAATGGATTTTCGCGCCGCTGCGGGAGTATCTCCGTCAAACGTATAGCTTTTGATGTCAAAGTCAATAGAGGGTTCGATATGATGAATCAATTGATAAAGTTCATGAACCTGATCCTGAGACAACGCCTTGGTGGGAAAGAGATAGAGTGCCCGGCTGTTGGGATCGGATAAAACAGCGTTTAAAACCGGTATGTTGTAACACAATGTTTTGCCGGAAGCCGTCGGAGTGACGATGACGGTGTTATGTCCGTTCAGATTCTTTTCGATCGCCTGGCTTTGGTGACTGTATAATCTTTGAATCCCGTGTTTGTGCAATGCCTCTTGAAGTGCTGGTGAAAGCATTGCCGGCATATCGGAAAATACAGCCTCACAAGCGGGAATCGTCTCCCAATGTTGAATCCGATCCTGAAACTCAGGATCCCGGCGCAGTTGATCCAGAATTTGTTCGAGGGTCATCAACAGATCACCTATGATTTGTACCAAAAAAAACGCCGTGGCAATAGACCACAGCGTTGATTATCAATAGAGGGTACGGGACTATTGGTTTGACTGAGAATCAGGTCCGGAGAGTGAGGTTAGCGTACGAGCGGCTGTCTCGTAATCTGTGACCAGTTGGAGATAACGTTGCTCGCTTTTGACCTTTTCACTCAGGGCAACCTGTTTGCTCTGATGTGAAAGAATGTTCTTGTCGTTGTCCAGAGTGAGAACCAACATACTGGCATATTTACCCAGCGAAACAGAGGCCCCGACGACAACATCATTGGGTGGATCCTGAAGTGATCGGGCTTTGTAATATTCACCGCCCATGACCATGACATCGATGCCGGGAACATTCAGTAATACCTCATTGATGTAGGTAAATCGTCCATGATACAGCACCACAACCAGATCCACCTGTGACTTCAATTCGGGTATGAGCGTCTGGGCGATTTTTAAAGGAGGCAGGCTTTTCAGAGCCTGTCCCTGCTCCGGTGTGGGTACCAGATTCGAGCGGGGTTCACATAAACCGACCAATCCTACACGAAGCTCCGAAAACGGTGATGAGGGTCGATTGCTCTTTAAGGTCAGGATTTGATAAGGCGTTTCGATGAACGGCTTTTCGCTACCCGCGTATACAATATTGGCGGAGACAAAGGGAACCGGATATTTTTGCTCCAGGACCTGGATAAAATCAGAGCCGTTATAGAGGTCCTTGATTCCAACATTGATGGCATCATAACCAAGCCACGTTAGCCCTTTGATCAAATAGTCTGCCTTTAAGACACTGATTTCTCCTTTTCCACGAGAGAATCCGCCTGCATCGACAATCAAATCAAAATCGGTTTCAGGAATATTTTGTTTTAAAATGGTGGCTCTCCGAGCCAACCCGCCGTAGCGTGCCGACTTTCACCCACAGGGGGTGAGATAGCCATAGATATCGTTGCTATGAAATATCGTCAGCTCAGCTGCATCCCGAGAGTCCTGACTCTGTCCCTTCGCAGGCAGCACGATGGATAGGAATAGCGTCATGAGTATGAGTTGTTTGATCATAGAAGAGAATCCCTAGTTTAATAAAAGTGACCACTTTGTAATGAAAAAATCGTAAAAATTTACCTAAATTGCAAGTTCCAATTGAATCCATAACTGCCACAAACAGAATATTGATGCAATAACTCCGCTGTTATACAGTCCTCGTTAGCGCCTGATTTGTTATCCGTTTCCGATAACGAGGGGATGGTTTACTTGGGAGAAACCTCTAGTATGTTACCCACCGAACGCACTGTGACGTCTGTGGGGCGTTCCATATCAAATACAACCCGCGTAAACTGCTTGTCGGGATGAAATCCGACACGAGCGCGGATAAAAGGCCCTCTGCCTATACTCCAGGTGTTTTTCTCGGTCAGCAAAAAGATGTTGGGAAGGTCGACGAGGATCCGCTCCGGATCTGTTAGACGGGATAATTTGTATGTCACCTTTCCGTTACAGACAATCTGTATGTTATCATCACCGGCAACCTGAATGGATTCTACCGCAGTACCTTCCGGAATTTCGGGTACGGAATCCATAGTATAAAGAAGGAATTCCACTCGCCGGTTTCTAAATCGTCCATCAGAGGTTCCGTTGTCAGCGACGGGCCTCAGCTCACCATATCCCACCGGCATAAAGAATCGATCGGCAGAGACATTTTCCTTGCTGGTCAGAAAAGACATCACGCTGTTGATACGGCGTTGTGACAGGTGAATATTGTACTGATCGGTTCCGATAGAGTCTGTATGTCCACTGATATGCGCTCTGGCTTCCGGATAGGTGTTGAGAATCTCCCCGACACGACTCATGGTCGCATATTCTTCCGGGCGAATGACAGCCTTGTCAAAGTCAAAATTGATTCGCATGGTCACCAAAATCCGGTTTTCTTCCTGGGGTTCGACTTCAATTTTACCCTGACTCTCGGCCGCAATCTGTTTGATGCGGGCAAGTCGTTCGGAGATTTCTTCTTCCAGCAGGCGAGTACGTTCTTCAGCCTGTTGAGCCGCCAAACGGGCTTTTTCAGCCGCTTCGAGTTCGCTTCGCAACTTTTCGCTCATGGCATCCAGCCGTTCACGGTCCTGATAGTTTAGTGCGAAAACACGTTGTGCGACACCAAACGTAAACACCAGTGAAAAGCGATGCAATGTCCGTTCAAAGGCATCCATGGGAGAATAGGCATAATCCAGCCGCGTGCTTGAGTTGGCCAGCCATTCCATAGGTATAAACAAACCAAACCCGGCAGACCATGGAGACGGTTCCAGTTCGTTGAATCGA
This sequence comes from uncultured Cytophagia bacterium, assembly GCA_964413725.1. GTDB lineage: Bacteria > Zhuqueibacterota > Zhuqueibacteria > Residuimicrobiales > Oceaniaggregativiventaceae > CAYPUH01. The sequence continues at coordinate 432 of CAYPUH010000189.1, read as the reverse complement.
TATCCACCTCGAAGAGCCAACAGGTCTCCGATGATCAGTTCACCACCGCTGTAATATCGCATCGATTGTTTTCTGATCCAGGCCGCATCTGCTGCAAGATTGAGCTTTGTGTTTTTTCCGATAGGCAGACGGGTTCCCAAACCAGCGCGATAGATTTCCGGAAGCGAATCCTCTTTTTCACCCAGTTTGATCTGACTCAATCCCAAGTTTTGAACGGTTGCACCGATAGAAACATGCTTTAGCCGCAAATGACCACCCAGGTCAAACGCCAGGGCCGTCGTCTGATTGCCCACAAGATTTTGCCGCAAGACCTTGACTCCGCCGCCAAAACCGAAATTATGGCTAAAGATTTTGATGTAATTTCCATATCCCAGCGTCAACATGATATCATCACTGGAGGCGGTCCCTCCTGTCGGATTGAATTCTTCATCC
>CAYPUH010000188.1:0-9306 GCA_964413725.1 uncultured Cytophagia bacterium | reverse complement strand
CCAGGGTTCCGACGACTCTTGTCCAGGTTTTACTTTCCTCTGTGACCAGCTGTGACAACGGATCAAAGCGATTCTCATCCCATGACCCCCGAATGTAGGCCAGGTCCAGTCGGGTTTGTGGACCCAATGAGATGCTGCCTCCCACGGACCAGTATTTCAGCTCCGGATATCCTTCCGAGTTTTCAAACGGTGAGGGTTTGACCCGGTATCCAGCTCGAAGGCGGCTGTTCAGACCGGGAAGCAAAACCTCCCCGCCGATGCTGTAACTCCACACAGATCGCAAGCTGTCGCTGATAAAAAGATTGGCATCTTCTCTGGACACATCCTCATAGGGATCATCTTTAAATTTGGCCTGAGACCAATCCTTGAATTCTACCTGTCCACTCAGGGTGATCCGTGCGACCGAGAACGCTCCGCCCAATGCGAGTTCAAAGGGTTCCTGGTATTCATACTCGTATTCGGATTCATAAACCGCCGGTTCCAGTTCAAAATCATCATCGAGAAAAATCTCTTCCTGATCTTCTGTGAAATATATCTTGTGGCGGTAGGTGGTGGCCGGTGTAATCATGAGTCCCAGTCGACCATGGTCGCCGATACGATAGAGTGCACCAATTTTAAATTGAGTGGCTTCAATATCCGTTTCCTGTGTCAGCGTCATTTTCCAGTAATCCAGATCGGAAAGGATTGAATCCGCAATAAAATTATGCAGATTCCGTGAATCCTCCTCCCGCAAACGTTTGCTAAAATCATCGTTGCCACCGATAAATGAAACCGAAGCGCCCACCATCAAATCTTTCTGTGCTTCAAAGGCTCCGGACAGGGTAAAGCTGTGCAGATCGCCCTCTTCCATCTCGGTGATGGTCTGATAAACATCGCTGGTAACGGTATTGGTTCCAAAATCATTCTCAAAATACGGTGCCACAAAATCCTGAAACGCAGCATAAGAGGGATTAAACCCCTCAAATTTGCGCACGTGATCATAGTCTTTGAATTTATTATATCCCAGCCCCACAACCATACTTCCCCGCTGTGTGGGCAACGGAAAGGCAAACCCGATCGAGTTCAATTTGGTTGAGGTCTGGTCTCCAGAGTGTGTTTCATCCAGAAAGAGAACATCGTTTTCCACTTTGTTATGTGTAAAACCGACATTCAATTCCGTTTTGGTCAACAGACCAAGTCCGGCCGGGTTCCAGTACATGGCCGTATAATCATCGGCCACACCCACAAAGGCACCGCCCATGGACATGGCCCTGGCACCCACACCCAGTTCCTGACCCAAAAACATAAGGTCGGCAGCCGCCCCGCCCTGTGCGTAAAGGCTGCTGCCCATCACAATCGATATAAAGAGTATCGCAATCCAAATCCTGTATCGCATCATCGCCGCCTCTCCTTATCAGGCATCACAACCGGAATTATCGACGTCCCCGTGTTTTGCTGCTGTTGTTGCTGCTGTTGTTGCTGTTGTTGCTGTTGCTGCTGCTACTACTGCTACTCCGGCTCCGACTGCCACTGGAACTCGATGAGGAGCGTGACCGGCTGCTGGACGAACGGGAATAACCCGATGACCGCGACCGACTGCTGGAGGAACGTGACACTCCAGAAGAGCGGTTCGAACTTGAAGAGCGCGATCGCTTGACCGAAGAGGAAGAGGAAGAGGAAGACGACGACCGACTTGACCGTTTACGAACAGACGGTTCCGACGAAGAGGACGAAGATCGACTGCTTCGAATGTCACGCGTTCGACTGGTTCGCCGCTGTGTATCGATCCGAACCGGTGTTTCGGTTCGTGTTCGTGACCGCTTGACCGTTTCGGTGCGTTGTCCCGTATCGATATTGCGGTTGTCCTCACCGGACGGTCTTGACGTCTTTACAAAGCCTTGATCGGTCTGTCCACTATAACTGGATCCCCGTGTGGTACCGGTCCGCGTATATCCCGACGTTCCACTCAGTGAACGGCTTCGGGTATTGACGATGTCGCTCCCCGACGATGATACCGCCCGGGTGGTTCTGCTGACATCAGCCAGATTACGTGTCCGATTGTATCGGTCTCCAACCACACGGGACCGAATCGCCCTTGGAGCACGATAATCAATATTGCGATACGTGAAATGAGGTCCACCATAATAGTGATGATGGCTATAGTATGGATACCCGTAACCATAGGAATAATGGTGGCTGCCATAATACATACCGCCATAGTAAGACGGTGTCGCCCAGTAGAACGGATCACCAAAATAGATATCAAAGCCCCAATAGGGATCCCAACGACGGTGACTGCTCCACCAAAAACCTGTGCGATAATGCCAATAGGGTTCATACCACCAGTAATCCATCAACACAGGACTGTGTACATGAATGTTGATGTCATCATAATCATCGTGATAGACCACCTCTCCCCTGTTCCCGGTCTCATCATAGTCTTCATATTCTGTATAATAATCGTCTACGATGACGCGATCTCGATGAGCGGCGGGCACACCAATTTGAGTGTAACACCCCGACAGTGCTAGCATCAGCACCACACTCAGGGCAACGAGTATATAAAGTCTTGTTTTCATGATTGTGTCTCCTAACGTTTGTTGGCATCATTCTTTGCGAATGTACCCACCTAAAATGTACAACACAAAGCTCTCAGGTGCAAAGAAAAAAACCTTCCAAACGCTTCTATTCAGACATTCGCTGTGCTTAGAATGCACTCTTCCTATACAGCCTTCTATATGTATATACGAACACAAGCCTGGCAGGTTCCAGATTTTTGCATGTTTCTAAAGCATCATTATATTCGGGTCAAATGGTCGGATGCCAACCAGCCGACTTTACCATCCGGAAGTGATATTCTGAAAAAAGAGCCCGACCGATCCTGCAGACGGACCTTAACCCCTTCATGCAATGAAAACACCGTATTTGAATCCTGTGAGGGCGCGCTGAGGACGTTGACTTTCTCGCTCATAACGATGGCTTCTCGATGGGTGTGATCCCTATAGACACGAACACCATATATACTGGCCGTGAAGAAAAACAAAACAACAGCGGGATATAAAACCCATCGACACCAGCGTTGTATGGCCGGTTTGGCATTCAACAGGCGCAAGATCAACAGTGCGATCGACAAAACATAAAACACAATAGCCAACACAGCCCATTGAGTTCGACTGAACAGATGTTGCAGCGTGTTCCACCAGGAAACGACGAAAAAGGGTTCCGGCACCACCACTTTATCCACCACATACAGACGGGCAATACTGAGGTTGTGGGCGATGTCGGTATCTCTGGGGGCAAGCCGGTGAGCTCGTTCATAGTACAATATACTCTCGGCAATATGGCGAAGCTTGAAATGAGCGTTGCCGAGATTGTAATACAGCGCCACATTTTCAACCCCGCGATCCAGAATTGCGGAATAGGTTTCAACGGCAGTCGTATAGTCGCCTTCCTGATAGGCACTGTTGGCCTCTTTGAACAATAGGTCGACCTGATCCCGTTCTGCCTGTGATGGCGTTAAAAACAATAATACAATCAATAATATAGTCATCGTTTTACCGGTCTATGGAATGATAATCATGATATTCGGCTTGCGGACTCGGTTCACTCAGGCCCCTAATGATTTATCCAAAGCGATAATCAGTTCTTTTGCACGACGATAAAAAGTTTCCATCTCTTCTTTGGAGACTGATCCCTGTCCAAACCGATAAAAATCGCAACTCTGCATCAAATCGATCACTTGTCTGATCTGCTCGGGATCGACCTGACGCTGCCTCAATCGTCTCTCAAGTTCATTGGTAATCAACCCCGCTCTGGAGATGTCCAGTTTGTCGGCGATAAATCCTGTGACCGCCCGCGAGACTTCTCCATAAAATTCGGATGGTTTGCCTGTGGACAAAAGCTTTTTGGCCTGGCTCAGGCGTCTTTGTGCCATTTTATTGGCACGCCGACGGCGTGCGTATGCCTGGTTGGTATTCATTTTTCGCTGCTGCTGTTGAACCCCCACAGCACCCGCCAGAAGCAGCACTGGCATAATCACCAGCCCCAGAAACCAGGGTTGCGAATAGACATGATAGCCGATTTCCTTAAATCCCTGATGATTGACTTTGATAAACCGTATATCCTGCCCGATAAGCTGAACCTCTTCCTTGCTCCACCCACCGCCTGACATTGTGGCAGCAGGTTGCTCCCCCGGGGTCACCTGTATGGTAAATTCAGGGGTAGAACGGGTGATATAGGTCTTCCGATCCGGATCGAAATAGGAAAAGCGCAGGGCCGGTATCTGTTGTTCTCCCGGAAATCTGGGAATGAGAACATATTCAAACGTCTTGCTCCCCTTGACCCGGATTTTGCGGGAAATATTTTCCCGTACTTTGGGCTCATATTGTTCAAAATCAGGGGGAATACGAAAATCGGGTTCCTGGATCAGGTTGAAATTACCCTCTCCTGAAAATGTGACGGTCAGCGTAACAGCTTCATTGGTCTCGACGTTCTCTTTATCTATCTGCGCAGACACATCAAAAGAGCCCACAGCACCCTCAAAATCCGATGGCTGGCCCTGTTTGGGGAGGGGCTGGACCTGGATCGTAACAGGATCGGAAGCGATGGTCTTTTTTACCGTTCGCGATAGAAAGGGATCGTTGAAAAATGAATCAAAGGGATCGCGGGACCGGCGCTGGCGGCTCACTCGTACATTGCAATCCAGTGCCAGAGATCCGATGGTCTTGCTACCGGAACTGGTCGGAAACAAGGCCATCTTTTTAACATCGGCAACAGCATACTGTTGTCCCTGATAGATCTCCTGACGAGTGGTCAACTCCTTGCCTACGTCCAGGTCCTCCGACCAGAATCCAGCGGTTTCCGGGGCACTGACCAATTGCAGTCCCGATATGCGTACTTTAGAATAAATACGAAATGTGACGGTGACCGGCTCATTTTGATAAACTCGCTGTTTGTCAACAATCGCGCGTAAAAACAGATCCACACCATCGAGATTTGTGGTCCCGTCGTTAGAGCTTTGAGCAGCTGGCGCAGACGTGATTTTGATCTGTATGGGATCCGATGAATAGGTCTTTCCCTCATACTCGATTTCAATGGCCGGAACCACACTTTCTCCCTCGGATGTGGCTCGATAATGGAACGTATAGGATACCGAGGCGGACATCTGACCATTGACAAACTGGATGTTTTGCGATGTTCCACCAAAACCGGCATACTCGAAATGATCCAGTTCCGGCGGAGCGGGACGGTCCACACGTCTGGCAGCACTGCCGGCAAGCTCCACGACCAGGGCGATTTGATCATAAACAGCCAGAGAAGTCTTGTTCACGTGACTTTTTACGTCCAGCGGTTGAGCGTTCACCGCCACAGATACGCTCAACACGGCCAGCAATAAAAGTGGATTGTTCAAAAGTCGGTTCATGATCGCTCGTCTACCAGTCTTTTAAAACACGGACCCGGCCCGAAGCTTTTTGCTTGCGCGCCTTTTTCATTTCCTCAGGATTTTCGCGAAGGGCCTGCAAAATTCGTTCAGCATCTTCTTTTGATAACTCTTCAGCCTTGCGCTGTTGTTCCTGTCTCTGACGCTGCTCCTGTTCGCCCTCTTTGGGTTGCTTCTGCTCTTTTTGCTGCCCCTGAGGGTCAGTGTCCTGATTCTCGTTTTGCTCATTCTGCTGATTTTGTTGCTTTTGCTGTTGTTGTTTCTGTTGATTCTGCTGCTGTTGCTGCTGTTGCTGCTGTTGCTGCTGTTTTTGCGACTGTTCCTTGATCTTGTTACGCACAAATTCCAGGTTGTACTTGGCATCCTGGTCATCCGGATTCAATTCGAGCGCCTTTTTATACATTTCAATGCTCTCCATCAGCTTGTTCTGCCGGTAAAGAGTATTGCCCATGTTAAAGTAAACCTCCGCTTGCTCGAGAGCTTCTTGATCCGTCAGAGAGGTCTGATATTGCTGCAACGCTTTGTCAAATTGTTTCTTTTTATAGAGTGTGTTGGCAATATTATACTCGAGCAAAGGCGATTCAGGCTGCTGTACCTGCGCGTCGCGATACGCGTTCAACGCCTCGTCGTATCTCTCTTCCTGAAAATAGGCATTCCCACGGGACACCCTGGATCGAACAGAGTCTGCCTGAACAGGCAAAGCTGCCAAACCGCTTCCCAGCAAGAGTAAGATGATTAAGCGGTACATAATTCTCCTTACATAAATCGTCCACGCCACTCTCGACGAATACGCTTGCGTTCGCCAATAAGCACTTCGGAAATGAGCAGCACGATGGCCAGGGCGATCAGAATCTGATAGCGATCTTCAAACTGGGAAAACTTTAGTGAACCCAACTCTTTTTTTTCCATTCCAGCGATATCCGCATAAATGCTCTCCAGTTCCTGTTCCCCGGAACTGGCCCGGTAGTATTTCCCCCCGGTTTGAAGAGCAATTTTTTCCAGGGTCACCTCATCCAGTTTGGTGATGACCACCTCACCACCCCGATTCTTTTTAAACTCTGCACGCTGCTTTTGACCGGATACGGGAATGGGCTCTCCCCGAGGGGAACCAATGCCTACGGTGTAGATCACCACACCCTGACGTTCCGCTTCTTTTGCCACCTCAAGAGCATCCCCTTTATGATCCTCACCGTCGGTGATCAGGATCAAAACTTTGTGTTTGCGTTCCTGCGCTTCAAAACCTTCGAGAGCCTTCTCGATCGCCAAACCCAATCGGGTTCCCGGACGTGGAATAAGATCCGGGTCCATGATATCGAGAAACATTTTTGCCGCGCCATAATCCAGCGTCAAAGGACATTGCATATGTGCCAAACCGGCAAAGGCCACCAGACCGATACGATCGCCCTCTAAAAGATTGATAAAACTCTCAACTTCATGCTTTGCTTTTTCCAGCCGGCTGGGTTGCACATCCTGCGCCATCATGGAAAGAGAGAGATCGAGAGCCACGATCACATCGATGCCCTCCCGCTTAACCTCTTCCAGTCGCGTCCCCAGCTGGGGCCGCGACAGCGCAAGAACAATAAAAACGATTGACGTCATCAGACATCCAATTTTGACGATCTGTCGCTTTTTGCTGGTATTGCGGATCAGCTTTTGAACCAAATCAATGGAACCAAATCGTTGCAACGCTCGTCGTTTGGACCTGAAAACAGCAACAAAAAACACAATCAGGACCGGAATCAGCCACAATAGGTACAATGCGTGTTCATTCGCAAATCTCAACATAACGACAACTCTTCCTATCTACCACCCGGATCTCGGGGGCCATACCAAATTTGGCTTGTATGATCACGTTTGGTTTTCTTACCACACATCCAGGTCAGTAAAATCTCACAGGCTGTGATCGATTCGTTTTTACGCCGGAATCCTGTGCGTATTTGACTTAACTTCCCGAACGTCGTCGTTCGACATTTCCGGTTCGGACACAATGACAGATATCAAACCCAATCGGGGACACCGGTGTTCCCGGTCACGGCAATTTTCGAAACCGGGTGTGAGCCAGTCCCACCTCCAGTAACAGCATGATAAGGGCCACAACCACAAAACCAGGGAACAGTTCGGTATACCGGGTATATTGCTCGATTTCGATTTTTGTCTTTTCAAGCTCCCCGATTTCCGCGTAGATCTCCTCCAGTTTTTTGGTATCGGTGGCACGAAAATATCGTCCACCGGTAATCTCGGCAACATTTCTGAGCAGCGCTTCGTCAATCTGAACGGGACGACGCACATATTGTTTGCCGAAAACCGGATGATCCACAGGATAGAGAGCTTCGCCCCGTTTACCCGCACCGATGGTATAGATCCGTATTCCAAAGGTCTTTGCCACCTGAGCAGCAGTCACCGGATCCAGTTCTCCCCGGTTGTTGCGACCATCGGTTAACAAAACAACCACCTTGCTCTCCGCCTTGCTGGTTTTAAGGCGTTTGACACAATTGGCGATGGCCATGCCGATCGCAGTACCATCCTCAATCATACCGATATGGATATCCTCCATAAATCGTAGCAAGATGCCATAATCCAGGGTCAGTGGACACTGGGTAAAACTCTCAGCAGCAAACACTACCAATCCGATACGATCATTTTGCCGCCCCTGTATGAAATCTGCTGCCACATCTTTGGCCGCCTCAAGCCGATTCTTTGGCTTGAAATCTTCCGCTTTCATACTGCTGGACAGATCCATTGCCAGAATAATGTCAATGCCCTCGGTCATGATCTTTTCTTCTTTATGACCCGACTGGGGCCGGGCAAAAGCGATGATGAGTAACACAAGAACCAACAACCGTAACACAAACAAGACCGCGCGATAGCGCGTTACAGGAGAGGGCTTGACGTTCTTGAGTGTCCCGAGAGTAGAATACTTTAGGGTACCGGTCGATCGGGGTTTGCGCTTTATGGCCCAGGCGATGAGAACCGGTATCAAAAGCAACAGGAAGAGAAATTCAGGATTGGCAAAGCGAAACATATCTCAATCCTCCTCTCCGCTCTTTTCTGCCATCACCGGCTCCTCATCAGATGGGTCAGTGTCGCCAAGATCCAGCTTGGTCTCCTGGACAAATTCGATCGCTTCCTGAAGCAGATGGGGCTGTTCACGGTCATCCGGAATAAATTTGGCAAATTTAACCAGGTCACAGACAGAGAGGATACGGCGCACCCGTTCGATCGGGCTCTCGGAAACATCACTTTCCTGCATAGCGATGATCAGTTGCCGGGTGGTCATCTCATGCGCGTTCAAACCGTATCGCTCCGTAATATAATCGCGTACAATCTCTGAGAGTTTGGTATAATAGCCTTTAATATTGCCCTGTTCGAGATAGGACGAACGGGAAAGGTCCTGCAACGCATCCAGAATCCGTTCATGAATGGGGCGTGGCGGTTTCTGAAAGGCGGGGAAAAGGGCTTCTCCGCGTTTTAACCGGCGTACGAATAAAAATATAACGATAGCGAGGGTCGATGCCACCAGAACAATCCCACCCCAAACAAAATAGGGGGTCCAATCACGGGGAGGTGTCCTGAGCGGTTTGATATCGCGAATATCCCCCTCTTTGTCGGGATTGAGACTCTCGACAACGATATCAATAGGCTCACTCTTGATATGGTAACGAGTGGTATCTGATCCCAATCTGTAATCGATCTGAAGGGAAGGGATGGTATACTCGCCCGTGTCATACGTTGATATCCAGTAATCCGTCCGTTCCGTTACCATCGCTCCTTCAGTTTCCGGTTCATGGGATTGATAATCCCGAATCTGAAATTGACCGAGATTGACGGCCATGGCCGGAGACTCTACCCGGATACTCGAATCGTGATGAACGAGCACGGTGTATTGG
>CAYPUH010000187.1:0-9326 GCA_964413725.1 uncultured Cytophagia bacterium | reverse complement strand
GATAATATCTTCCTTGCGATCGAGAATGTAGAGATAATGCTCCATATCGAGGTAGCCGATATCTCCGGTGGACAGCCAACCATCGCGAATCCGTGTTTGAGTTTCTTCTACCCGATTGTGGTAGCGTCGCATCATGGCCGGACTTTTCACCCAGACTTCCCCCACATGGTTGGGTTTTAGAATCTGGCCTTCTAGATCCCGGATCTGAACGTCAACGCCCACAATGGGCACGCCCACGGAATCGCTGCGTCGGAACCCGTCAAACCGATGAACCGTCACAAGAGGGCCGGCCTCTGTCAGTCCATAGGCGGTGAGAACAGGTGCATGCCAGGCGGATTCAAATTCTCGAATCGTCTGTTCGCTCAGTTTGTCACCATAGGAGATACAGTACTTTAAGGCAAGCGTGGAGGAATCCGGTGCCGGAACGGTCGTCAAAGCAGCAATCATATCGGGTACAGCGGTCATGATGGTGATCCGGTTCTGGGAGAGCTCTTTGCTGATGACTGACGGATCAAAACGGGGAAAGAGAACCAGAACCGCACCGGCAAACAAACCGGCATTCATCACACAGGTCTGACCCGCTGGATGAAACAAGGGCAGAAGACCGGCTGCTCGGTCTGTGGATTCGATATGAAACAGAGTACGACAGGTCTCTGCATTGGAGCACAGGGCCTCATGGCTCAACTCGGCACCGTGAGACTCACAGGTGACACCCGCAGTATAATTGATGACCGCGGTATCATCCGGATGAGGTAAAACCATCTCCTCCTCATCAAGAGGAGATGACTCCTGCATCAGCGTGGTCAGAGACGTGCTGTCCTGTGGTATCTGTTCCCCCAACACCACCAGAGATTCACAGCTTTCTACCGCTGCAACCGTACCCAGAAATCGGTCCCTGAATCCATCCCACGCGATGAGACAGCGGGCGCCGCTGTCAGACAACAGATAGGCCACCTCTTCCCGCCTGTGCATAATGTTGATCGGAACGACTCCGGCTCCCAGCTCCAGAATCGCGTAATAACTGATGATAAAATGAGGAATATTGGGCAGCATCACCGCAACCCGATCCCCCTTTGTAATCCCGAGTGTTTTTAATCCGGCAGCCAGACGGCGGACAGCATCGCGGAGTTGCTTATACTCGATGGTCAGGTCGCCAAACACGATGGCATCATGGTCTGGCATCGTTTTTGCAGTGTGTTCAAAGCATGTTACGAGTGTGGTCAAGGGCATACCTGCACTCTGGAAAAAAGAATATAAAGTTTTGTTTTTTTATGACAAAAGATGTGTTTCCATATATCACATAAAACAATAACGATCTTTTGTCATTCCAACTTGAAACACCCATGCTTTCAATTCCGGATACGTATCTGTAAAGATCATCACATCCGGTTAAAAAGAGGACCCGAGCAAGAATCAACCAGCCGGGTCACAATGGGGTCGAACAACTGCAAGTCAAGCTCACTCTACGGGAAACGATCCATCCTGATCAGGATCTGAGCAAACCTGCAGTCGTTTTTTCTCAGTGCATTGAGGTCTGTATTAACAGAGTTTTAAGCTCTAATAATAGAATGATTAAAATAGCTTTAATGAAGGAAAATGTCAAGCACATTTTATGAATCCTCTGTTCCAGGTGGGACGTACAACAGTCAGGACCCGTATGATGTCTACCCATGCCCGGGGCTGAATCAAAAGGATGCTCCCCAAGCGTTAGACTATTTTAAGCTTGAATTCATATGGGTAAATCATTAAATTGATAGATTATAAGGTTCACTATACTCCTGATTAAATCTGTCCAGCCTGGTTGTTTATTCATCGTCCCGATTCCGTTGGCGAGTTTGGCATCTTTTGGTTACATCCTGAATTCTGATACCGAGGTGAGTTCTTTGATGAAGCTAACAAAACGATTGCACTCTTTTGCAGGCATTGCAGTGGTGCTGGTCCTGCTGATCCTCATCATCGGACCCCATCACATCATCCAGGGCGCACAGCAAACGTATAACAAATGGATGTTGCTGACCATGATCCTCGATAAAATCGAACGGTTTTACGTGGATCAGAAGCAATCGGACACACTTTTGGATGCGGCAATCGAGGGGGTTCTCTCGAGTCTGGATCCCTATTCTTCCTATATCTCACCGAAAGAAATGGAGGAACGACGAAGACAGTACAATCCGTATGTGGGGCTTGGTCTGAAATATCTCAAATTCGACGGCAAGCTTCATGTGGTCTCGGTGATGCAAAACGGCCCCGCTCTGGAGTCCGGCATTCAAATCGGAGATCAAATTCTCAATATCGACGGTTATCCGGTCAAAGACCTGGAGGCCTCTGCCATTCGGAATCATATATCCGGAACAAGAGACTCCACCGTTACCCTGCTGGTGGAAAAAGGTCCCAACAACAATCAGGTTCTCATCACTTTGCGTCAACGCCCTATCACACCGACGACGGTACCGTGTTCGGTATTACTCAATTCACAAACCGGGTATATCAAACTGACTCATTTTGCTCCCAGCTCTCCACAGGAGCTGGACCGGCATGTTGCCCGTTTAAAAAAGGGGGGAATGCAAAACCTCGTCCTGGATCTGAGAAACAATCGGGGAGGAGAATTCAACGCGGGCATCCAGGTGGTGGACCGGTTTATTCAGGGAAACCGCCTGATCTGCTATACTCGTGGCCGCTCCACCTCATCAAAGGCCGATTACGTGGCTTCAGACATTCCGACTCTCGAACCCATGCCCCTGATTCTTTTGGTCAATGGCGCTACTGCCAGTGATGCGGAAATACTGGCAGGTGCCGTACAGGACTGGGATCGGGGCCTCATCCTGGGCGAGAAAACGTTTGGCAAAGCCATGGTACAGAGCGAATTCAAGTTTCAAAATGGAGGCGCTCTCCTGCTCACCACCGCCCGATACTTTACCCCCCTGGGGCGATGCATCCAGCGACAGAAAGACGGCACACAAGGCCGGTTTCGGACCCCGAGTGGACGTATTGTTTATGGGGGCAATGGAATCGAACCGGATGTTGAAATCCTTACCGATGATGATTCCGTTTCCTCGACCTCCCTGTCACTCTACCGCGACTATCGCGAGCGTTTTTATCAGTTCGCACACACGTTTGTACGTTCCCACCCGGACGTACCATCCGATCCGTACACATTTGTACAAAGCCTGACACTCTCGGACAGTCTCTATACCGCCTTTCAGTCGACCTTTCAGCCCCCCGCCTTTTCCCCTCAGAAATGGCTCCGGCATAAAAAGGAGATCAAACACTTGCTGGTCATAGAGATTGCAGGACGTTACTGGGGAGATTCTGGACGCTATCTCGCCCACCTGGTCAAAGACTCTTTGGTTCAAAAAAGCCTCGGATACCTATCAACCGCGCAACATTTGCTGTCTGCCCGGCAACAAACCAGAAACTGAATGCGCGTTCAACCTGGCTTAAAAACACCTTGACAAACAACAACTTTTATTGTAAGTTTTTAAGATACAAGGCATATCGACTCCAGTTGGTGAACCGGTTTCATTACAGATTCCACCTCTTCATCCTATGAGTTTCTATCTGCAAGAGCCGCGACCACTGCCATTGGTCATCAACATACGAAAGAATGGAGCGCTCTGAATGGACTGTTTGTTTGAAAAAGGATCCCCCGGCAGAACCGGTGCATCTCTAGCCGCATGTGATGTCCCGACCCAGAAAACAAACCAACTGATTCCCGACCGTTTCCTCAGAGCGAAACCCGCGAAACTCCCCGAACTGAGCGAACCCGAGGTGGTACGCCATTTCGTCTCTCTGTCGACCCAAAATCACCATGTCGACAAGGGTTTTTATCCCCTCGGATCGTGTACCATGAAATACAATCCCAAAATCAACGAAGAGACCGCCACCCTTCCGGGATTTCGGCGTCTGCATCCGCATCAACCGACATCCACCGTTGAGGGTATGGTGCAACTTGTTGAACAACTGGGTCGGTATCTCTGTGAACTATCAGGGCTGGCCGGTATCACCCTTCAACCCGCCGCCGGCGCACACGGAGAACTCACCGGTTTGATGCTGATTCGCGCCTATCACGACAACAAAGGCCGTAAACGCAAACATATTCTCATACCCGATTCGGCGCATGGCACCAATCCCGCGAGCGCCATGATCGCTGGCTATGAAACCAAAACAATAAAATCCAACTCCTCAGGCCTCATCGACATTGAAACACTGAAACGCTGTGTGGACAGCGACACCGCGGCGCTGATGTTGACCAATCCCAATACGCTTGGCTTGTTTGAAACACAGGTCATTACCGCCATCAACATGCTTCACGAGATGGGTGCATTGATCTATATGGATGGCGCCAATATGAATGCTCTTCTGGGACGCATCCGGCCGGGCGATCTCGGGGTGGACGTCATGCACTTTAACCTTCACAAAACATTTTCCACCCCTCACGGCGGTGGAGGCCCCGGATCCGGACCCATTGGCGTTTCCGAACGGCTTGTGGATTTTCTGCCTCAACCCTGCTGCCGTCAGCAGGGGCAAGAGTGGGTGTTCGCCCCCCCCTCTGAAAAGAGTATCGGCAATGTGAGCACATTTTGGGGCAACATCGCCGTGATGGTCAAAGCTTATACCTACATACGGATGTTGGGAGATCCCGGCCTCAAACGAGTTTCGGAAAATGCTATCCTCAATGCCAACTATTTGTTAAGCCTGTTGCGCGACGAGTACGATCTTCCCTACACATCCACCCCCATGCACGAATTTGTGCTTTCCGGCAACCGTCAGAAACAACACGGTGTCAGAACATTGGACATCGCTAAACGCCTGCTGGACTTTGGCGTTCATGCCCCTACGGTCTATTTCCCCCTCGTCGTGCCTGAGGCGCTCATGATTGAACCCACAGAAACCGAAACAAAAGAATCAATCGAACATTTTGCATCCATCATGAATCATATTGCGCAGGAAGCGCGTGAGACTCCGGATCGCGTCAAAAACGCTCCTCACAACACCCCGGTGTCGCGCCTGGATGAGGCAAAGGCAGCAAAAGATTTGAATATCAATTTTTTCAACAATCAGGATCCGGCATCTAAAACGGAATAAATCTAGTCCAGATAGGATTGTATCAATGGGGAAGCGGGAGTGGAAAACCTAAAAATACAACACAGAGCCACGATCCTGATTGTTGACGACATACCGGTAAATATTCAACTGTTGCAGACACACCTCAAAACAGCGGGTTATGACACCATTCAAGCCCGAAACGGAGAGGAAGGCCTGCACCAGGTGACGCAACGAAAACCGGATTTGATTCTCCTCGACGTCATGATGCCAAAGATGGACGGGTTTGAGGCCTGTCGACTGTTAAAAAAGAACCAGGAGACAAGGTATATACCCATTATTATGGTGACGGCATTGAATGAGATCGAGGATAAAATCAAGGGAATAGATGCCGGAGCAGACGATTTCATCACCAAGCCCTTTAATAAACTTGAACTTTTGGCTCGGGTTAAATCCCTTCTTCGCATCAAGACCCTGCATGATGAACTTCAGGAAAAAGTCAAGTTACTGGAACAAGCCAAGGAGCGATTGCGGGAATTGGCCGTCACCGATGGCCTGACCCGCCTCAATAATTATCGCTATTTCAAAGAATATTTTTCCCTGGAACTCAAGCGAGCAGATCGACACCAGTCTACGGTTTCACTGATCATGCTCGATATCGACTTTTTTAAAAATTATAACGATGCGCATGGACACCTGGCAGGCGACGAGGTTTTGAAAACCCTCTCCCGCCTTATGAAAAACAATATTCGCAGTATTGATTTTGCCTGTCGCTACGGCGGAGAGGAATTTGCAATCGTTCTATCTGAAACACCCAAGGCAGCAGCTATCGTTGTGGCGGAAAAGATTCGCACCCTCGTAGAGCATCACCCCTTTCCCAGACAGCAATCCCAGCCCAATGGAAAAATAACCGTGAGTATGGGCATTTCAACCTTTCCCGAAGATGGAAAAGAAATCGAAGAATTGGTGCAGCGGGCGGATAAAAGACTGTACAAGGCAAAAGCCAATGGAAGAAACCAGGTAGTGGATAAAGATGACTAATCACCTGAAAACATTTCATGACCATTTTAAAAGCAAACTGTTGAGAAAACTCATCGGGGTCATATTTATCACCTCCCTTATCCCTGTTTTATTTTTATCCTTAACCTGGATGGGAAATCGACAGGCTGGCGCAACCATCGGGCTGGGAGATATTCTGATATTGATTCTGATGGCACTGCTGCTGGCGATCATCATTTCCATCTATTTGTCACGAACCATCACCACCCCTATATCAGAAATCACAAAAAGCGCCACAGAAATCGCCCGGGGCAATTTTTCCCATAAAATCTCTGTGTCCTCCACTGATGAATTTGGTCGTCTGGCCCGACTTTTTAACTATATGACGACCGAATTGCGGCGGTTGGACAATATGAATCTGGCCAAAATCATCGCCGAGCGCAACAAAACCCAGACCATCCTGCGCAATATTGCGGATGGTGTGATCGTTACCGACACCAAATCCCGAATACTTTTGCTCAACTCCTATGCCGAAAAATGGTTTAATCTGAATGAAAAAGAAGTTTTTGAGAGACCCATTTCGGAATTGATCGAGGAGCCCAAACTGCTACAACTCATCGGCGAAGCGACAAGCCGAAAATATACGTCCCTGCCCTCCGTCGAAATCACCACCAAGGTTAAGGATGAATGGAAACCCAAAACACTGCAAGCCCGGGCGGCCCGCGTTCAACAAGAAGATGATGAACTGATCGGCATCGTCACTGTCCTTCGCGATGTGACGCAGCAAAAAGAAATCGATCGAATGAAAACAGAGCTGGTATCCATGGTGGCCCATGAACTGCGCTCCCCTCTTACCAGCATTTCCGGTTTCAGTGAATTGCTGCTCGATCCCGATACCGACAAGGACCAATCCCAGGAATATGCCGGCATCATTCTGAAAGAAGCAAGCCGGTTAAGCGACCTCATCAACAAATTTCTGGATATTTCCAGAATCGAATCCGGACGAATCACCCCCCAAAAAGGCCCCCTGGACATCACAGATGTTATTCATATGGTGGTGGGGAACAACTCGTACCTGGCAACTCAAAAAAATATACAGGTGGAAATCCACGCCCCCACGACGGTGGGAGAAGTTTATGCCGACAACGACATGATGGAGCAGGTCTTTCTCAATTTGTTCTCCAATGCAATAAAATACAGTCCTGAAAACACCAGCATCAACATTATGATCAAACAAACCTATGATCAGGTGGCTGTCAAAGTACACGATCAGGGCTATGGTATTCCCCAGGAAGCACTTGAAAAAATATTCGAAAAATTTTATCGGGTCTCAGACACAGCAAGCACGCAGGATGTTAAAGGCTCAGGACTGGGGCTCTCGCTTGTCAAACAGATTATCGATATGCATAGTGGGAGTATCGAGGTTGAAAGCAAAGTGGGGAGTGGGTCGGTTTTCTCTGTCTATCTACCATTGATGGACAGTGACTCTCAGACCCTAATGTCGGCGCAACAAGATGTGAACGACATTATCAAATAAAGAATGAGGAATATCGAATAGAGCGCACAACTCTATTCGACATGTATCGACACAACAGGGGAAAGACCTATGAAAGGTAAAATCTTGCTTGTTGATGACAATATCGACATGCTATTGATCGGGCAACGTATCTTTTCTCGGGCCGGATATGAACTCACCTCAGCACGCACCGGGCAGGAGGGATTGGATAAGGCCATGGCGGAAAAGCCGGATGTTATCATACTGGACTATATGCTACCCGATATCAACGGATCGCAATTTATCAAAGCAATCGGAAACGAGCCCGATTATAAAGCCGTAAAATCGACTCCTATCGTCATTCTAACCGCTCGATCAGAATATATCAAAGATTTGAAAGATCTTTTTGCCCTGGGGTTACGCGCATTTTTGAACAAGCCCTTTGGTCACCGGGAACTCGTCAATGTCATTGACAATATCATCCAGATGAAACACATCTCCTATATACCTCGCACATCCCATGCGGATGAGTCCCCGCAGACACAGGAACATCAGGGAGAATTGACCTTTGATTCCGACTGGTTCGAAGACCTGAGAATTGCCGCGAGCACAATCACCTCCTTGTGTCGTTCGTTGGGTTTCCAAAACGATGAAAATTTGTCAGAAGAACAAAAGATGGACCTGCAGGCGATATATACCAGCAGCAAACGGCTCAACAGACTGATTGAAGAAAAAGTAAACGATGTCTATCCGGATCAGGAGACATATTTCGCCTGATCAGTCGACCTACCCGACACCTTGGAGGTCGACAACCACCACACGATTTCCCCGAACGATCTCAGGGTGACGTATCCTTCCACCCAGATAAGCACTCCACATCAGAATCAACATGACGACCACGGCCATCAATAGATGAATGAGGTCATAGAGACGCGGCAGCTTGTCCAGTCGATGATAAAACACCAGCCCCCACAGGGTCAATGACGCCAGCAACAAGGTGCCGGCCAGAGCAATAGTTCCCGCGGTTTCGTGTGCCGCCACAGACTCAGCGGAGACACCGGGAAGATTTCTCACCACTTCTTCCGCCGAATCACCGGTCAAATAGACTGCGATCGCAAGGATCGCTCCGCCGAGAAACAGTATAAAAGCACACCGTTTCAAACACAGATCTCGTCTAAAAAACGCTGCAATTAAAAAAATAGCCCCAAAAACAACGGCAAAAATGGGACTATGGTTTAATATCAAGTGGGCATGAGCTCCGTTCATATCACCTCCCAAAGGTATATCTGATTGTCATTAACCCCTTAAACATAGGAATCCCAAAGACTCTATGCAATTAAAAACAGGACAACACGTCATAAGGTCCTTGCGACAATGGCCTCAAATGAGTATATTTTATGTACATTACACACCAGTCAAAGTGTTCACTCGATAGCAATAAAGAGAGAAATGGAATCAGCAACAGATTTGGTACCAGACGTGGCGGAATCCAACGATCCTCCCATGCTCTTGAATCAGCAGAAAACCATACGCGATGACCGTTTATCGATTCGACGCGCAAGACATCAAAACGATCGCTTAACAGAAAAGGAGATATCATGGAAAAACATGTTTGTGGTCAATGCGGATTTGTGTACGATCCAGAAAAAGGCGATTCGGATCATGGAATCAAACCCGGTACCGCGTTTGAGGATTTACCCGAAGATTGGCATTGCCCTGTTTGCGGCGCTGCAAAGTCGGTTTTCGAACCCCTCTGAAAAAGACTGCTGAGTGGATTCTTGAACAGTAC
>CAYPUH010000186.1:0-9332 GCA_964413725.1 uncultured Cytophagia bacterium | reverse complement strand
TCTGTTAACACAGAATCCAGGTCTGTTTTTCGACTAACATAATAAATTGATTTTATTATAATTATGATGGTGTATCCAATGATATTAAAAAAAGCACACCTGCTCATTAGAATCAGATGTGCTTTATTGATAAAACAGACCCCTCTGTCAGCTATATGGTAAAAAAAAAGTTGCATGATGTCAAGGATAATATCCAGAGATATGGATGTCACGGAGTTAAATTCTATAGAGGCAGAAATCAGATTCTATCATCAATTTGTGCTCAAAAACAAACTCTACTACTTTTAAGAGTATCTTGTCGTGCTATTAAATCACATCTGGATGTCAAAACCTACCGGTCGCTATGCGCAATCAACCCGATCGGTGATATATTCCTGATTGGAACAGCAACTTTTTATTCTCGTCAAAACACAATCTAAATCTATGTGGGCACACCAAGCCTGGCGCACTCATCGACGCTGGTGGATTTGGACAACAACTCTTACCGGTTATGATGTTGGATTGATTTTACAAGGCGCCGTACCAGCAGCCCTCCTGGCTGTTGCGGTTCAGGCGGTTTTCGATGGTCTGGAATACCTCTTGTCCCCAAGGGATTCTTTTACGAACCCTCCGGACGAGACTCGGGCCATTTTCTAGTATCGTTCTATCTTTTGCACCTGCCAGATGGAATCCACGAAATATTTTTTGCTGTCATAAACCTGATCATCGATCGAAAAACCGGTTTGTTTTGCCAATTCCATGATGTCCGATTCAAGATATTTATAAGAATATTCGGTATGAATGGGTTCCCATGGGCGAAAGGAAAAGGTTTGGCCAATCTCTTCAATATAAACCTCCTGCTCTTCCAAGCTGACCAGATAACTTTCCATCGCACCGGAAAACACATCATACGTGCTAAAATGTTGAAATCGTTCTATGTGAAAATTCCCACCCAATTCTCGGTTGATCCGGTGCAGTAAATTCAGATTAAACTTTCGCGTAATACCCTCGTGGTCATTGTAGGCCTGGAGCATCTGATTGATATCTTTTTTCAAATCAAACCCGATCACCACTTTATCGCCTTCGTTGAGGACATTCCACAGACTGCGTAAAAAAACCCGGGCCTGAGCACGGTTAAAATTGCCCAGGTTAGAGCCCAGCATCAGAACCATATTTCGTCTCTGAGTGATGGTATTCAGCCAGGTCAAGCCATCAAAATACTCGGCAACGATACCATCTGTCCGAAGACCTGAGAATGTCGTTTTCAAATAGTTCAACAGAGTCTTCATGGCCCCTTCTGAGATATCGATAGGTACATAATAGAAATCGAGGCCGGCATCGATAAAATGTTTCAACAAAAGGCTGGTTTTTTGTCCGTTTCCCGCCCCCAGTTCCACCAGATTAAAAGATTCGGTATCCACGAGCCGCGCGAAACGATCTACTTTCTGTTCCAATATCTCGTATTCTAAAGTTGTCAAATAGTATTCGGGGAGTTGCATAATCCGTGCAAACAATTCGCTTCCTCTGTCATCATAGAAATATCGTGACGGCAGTCGCTTGGGGGTCTCGGACAATCCAATAAGAACATCCAGGGCAAAGGTTTGTTTGTGATCGGTTACTCCGTCCAGATCACGTGGCGTGAGCACAGTGTATTTTTGCATGAAATGGTCCTGCGTTTAGTGGGTTTATCACATCAGTCTCTCGCCCTCATCATGCTCATTGCCTGATGAAAACAGACAACTCTTTTATAAAGATGGGGCACGGTCTCCTCTCCCCGCACCGCATGTATGGATCATACGATAAAGGAGCACCTGTTTATTTGGCACCCAACTGCGCAAATACGTTGTTCAGGGATTCGGCAAACAAGGGATGAGCGAAAACAGTGTCCCTCAGTTGATCTCCTGTCATATCGTTCATCATCGCAACCTGAATCAGGGACATCATCTCCCCACCCTCGACCCCCAGAACCGCAACACCGAGAATCTTGTGCGTTTCCGGTTCCAACAGAACTTTGATCGAGCCCCTGGTTTCATCGGTCTCGATGGCCCGGGCCACAGAAGACATGGGAAATTTGACCACTTTTACCGAACGTCCCTCTTTTTGCGCCTGTTTTTCAGAAAGTCCAACCCGGCCAAGCTGTGGATCGGTAAAGACGGTATACGGAACCGGTCGATCCTGCATCGTCCGGATACCGGATCCATACAAGTGGTCACGGATCACTCGAAAATCATCATAAGAGATGTGAGTAAACGCCGGGCCCATTTTAACATCACCCAAGGCATAGATCCCGTCTACCGAGGTCTCCAGATGGTCATTCACCCGAATAAAGCCTCGCGAATCTGTTTCTATTCCCGATTTTTCCAATCCCAGTGAAGCGGTATTGGGCACTCGACCTGCTGCTAGCAAAAGATGGCTTCCGTCCAGGGATTGTTCACCACCGGGAGTCTCTACGATCATCTCTATGCCCTGACCGGATTTTCTGACATGACGGGGGGTGGTGTTCAGGAGGATCCCGATTCCTTCATCCTGAAAAATGGAAAACAACTCTTTGGCAACATCATCATCTTCTCTTGGCAACAGTTGGTCCTGTTTTTGTACAATGGTCACATCAGCACCAAAACGTCTGAACATTTGCCCGAATTCCACTCCGATATATCCTCCGCCGATAATCAAGAGATGCTCCGGGACTTGGGCCAACTCCATAATGGTCTCGGCAGAAAGTGTATCCAGCTCATTCAGCCCCTCGACAGACGGAATTCGCATCCGGGCGCCGGTATTGATAAAGATCATGTCCGCTGTAAGTTCCAGCCGGGTGCCATCCTGTTTTTCACATGAAAGCTCATGAGGGGCTGTAAACTCTCCATGTGCAAATATCAGGTCGATATTATCGGCATCTTTGAGGCCTTTTTCTCCCCCACGTTGCCATTGTTTGACAACCGCTCGTTTCCGGTCCCGAATCCGCCGGAGATCGATATCGACCGACGGAATCTGAACGCCAAAGTCCCCCCCTCTTTTGGCCAGATGAGCCACCCGTGCACTGGCAAGCATTGTTTTTGTAGGCGTACAGCCGTAATTCACACAGGAACCTCCCACATGACGTTCTTCGAGTACTGCAACCTTTTGACCTCTCCCAGCCAATTCAAAAGCCAGAGGAACGCCTCCCTGACCGGTACCGATAACGATGGCGTCATACTTTTGCTGACTCTGTTCCATACATCTCCTCTCCTGTCGTTAAAATATGGTGAATGGCGGCGCAGTCGGCCATGCTCCTGCGATCCTCACGATTTCGATGTTCTTCCGAGTCCTTTACATACCCGACGAGATTTCATAATTCAAAAGAGAACTCGAATTTCGTTGAAAAAGTGATTCTCGGGCATGCACGAGCTGGATGTCTGAGTCCGGAGGAAATTGTTGTGTACCATTAAAATAGAACAGAAAACAGAGTTGAATCATTCGATTTTCATAAAATAAATCCAGCACCTGTGTTTCTGGATCGGATGATATCCTCGCTTGCATCACACCCCTATGCAACAGGACAGGCAAGACGGATAACCAGTTCCTGCGATATACGCGAGGATAATCAGGGTTTGAGTCAGGACAAAAGGGGAAAAGCGCGAGGCGGAAGGATTAGTCTGTATCGGGATCTGTCAGAGGCGGGCGGCCATGAATCACTCTGGAGGTCTCGATGGCCTCTTCGAGGGTTCTGACATCCACAAGAAGATGATTGGATCCACACCCCATTCTGCAGCTGTAACGACGACCATTGTAGGTGATGCTGCCCTTATCTACCTTGAGCACATAATTACCCTGGTCGTCGGGTCTGAAGCAGAGCGTTCCGGGTGTCTCGGGGTCGAAACTCACATCTATATGCAAGCCCTGATCAAAAAAGTAAAGTCT
Source organism: uncultured Cytophagia bacterium (assembly GCA_964413725.1). Classification (GTDB taxonomy): domain Bacteria; phylum Zhuqueibacterota; class Zhuqueibacteria; order Residuimicrobiales; family Oceaniaggregativiventaceae; genus CAYPUH01. The sequence continues at coordinate 5,456 of CAYPUH010000186.1, read as the reverse complement.
GCGAACCTCTTGCGTTCTTGTGGGAAATCCGGGTGCACCCGCTTTAAAGGTAAGAGACTCTTTTAGCGATTTTTTTTGCAATTCCAAATCATGACGGTACGTTACATCACCGGATCGCTGGACCGCCTGTAACTGAATCACAAGCTCTTTCTCAAGGTAAACTTGAAGAGACCGAATCTGTTTTTCATCGAGACGATGAGCCGTTATCTGTCTACTGTTGAGTATGACGCGTTTGAAGGGATTGGGACGCACCTGTGGTCCGCCGCACCCAAGGCACAGGCTTGCTGCCAACATCAAAAGCGCCAGCAAGCCGAATTCCAGACCTTTAGAACATTTGGCGCCAGCCCTTTTTGTACGAGTTGTGTTAACCGTCCCGGGAATGAAATTCGATATTCCGGAGCCTTTCACATCACTATCCTTTTAATCTTTCAACCGAGAAGGCAGTCTATTTTCAGACCTGACTGACAGACAAATGTTTCATTCCGATTCTTCAGGTGCGAACACAGGTCCCCGAATACGGTGGTTGGTACCGAATCCGCCTGTGTTATGACAGTAGGAATTTTTTCAAAAATAAGCAAGTCGTTTTAAAAAACGTCTGCTGAAATAATCTCCGGGATCAAAATCGGTTCAGAGGGTGTGCATACCCAATCAGTTCCATGTGGTCCTCGCCGGTAACCGTCAGCCCCTATGGGTTTCGAATACCCTCACCGTTTCTTCCCCGTACACCACCCGCTTCGACTCGTTGGTTTTCAGTTCATGGCGGGGGTGACGGGCCCTAATCGTGATCTCTATTTCCCTATCCGGAACTTTAATGATCCGCTCTATGGGGGTAACGGGTAGGCGATTCAGATATCCAGGAGTGGACGCGAGCGATTTCCATATCTGGGTTTTCAAGAATGTGGGTTATATTCGCCCGGTGCCAAATACCTCCGGACTCGGGAAGAAAAGAGCCGTCAGATTTGCGCAACAGGTAGGTCACCAGCGTCTATGCCACTAATCAAATTCAGCAGAGTGCTTGTTCCTGATCCGCTTTTTTCGCAAAAGAATGACAAATTCTTCCAATGCAATGGTCAGCGTCACATTCTGTAATGCAACCAGTCGACGAGTTCCGCTGGGACAACTTTAATAAATGTGCTCCATTGAAATCATGGGGTCCATCCGAAAAAATAGCACGTCTCTGCTCACGATTTGTTGATTGAAACCCGTTTACCGGCTCTGCTGATTCCGGTAATTCTTGAGGACAACAGGCATCCCTCTGGCTCCTTTTTTCAATTGTGTCGGTAAAAGACATAGGGAGGTTGATAGCGCAAATTACGTCAGACCTGAAAAAGCTGCACTGTTGATGGATCACCATAAACCAAGGGACGTCCATCATAAAAAAAGAGGGAATATGAAACGGTTCAAAGGAATCATGATACTGCTGACGGGATTGCCCTTTTTTGCTTGCAAGGAGAATGAAAACACTCTGACCCTCGATCCCACTGGCTGGACTTGTGATCTTACCTTTATGCTGTTTGGCAGGGAAACAGAATCTCTCTGATACCCAATAAACCGTGAAACCGGATTGACAGGAATCAGTGGTCGTTATTCCGCTAGAGATCTGGCAAGGCTACCTTCAACCCGAACGAGTTGGAAAGAGTGGCACGCAGAGCATCCGAACAACGAGTACATCCAGGATCCCTCCACTCTGCCATGACACGTTCGTAATGACAGCAGGTCGTTTGCAACGTCAGCTGATCGGGTGAAACGATGGATACTGCTCATCAAGATATGGAATCCAAACAAGGACACTAAATTGAGGGCCACAACAATCAGCATCAGTGCGGCTCGTCATAACAGACCGGTCTTGTTTCAAGATACATAAACACCGATGGGCCGCAACTTTTTTTCAGATCCGGGTGCCAGCATTCAGTATTCGAGGTAAACCAATCAACGGTGCAGACAGCATATAAAAAGAGGCTTTTGTCTTTCGAAACAAAAGCCTCTTTGATACTGAACGATCATTTAGAAACAGTCGTGGGTTGGCTCAGTCTGAAGTCGATTCGGAGTCGAGGGTTTCCGCTTTTTTGGACAAAAACAGCACAAGACCGATGACAAACAGTATGGATGAAACAGCCAGATTGACCCCGATGCTGGTACGGCCTGCTGGAGCAAGCAAGAGCAAAAGTGAAAGCAGAGCCAACCCCATAGCGATTCCCCCCACCAAGGGAAAAATGTTGGCTTCTTTCCCTCCGTGTTCAATGACTTCCTTTTGAACATCCACAGGTGTTTCCAGTTTTTCAAAAAAGGCTGTGACCTCTGACTGATCTGCCTGCAAATCGGTGGCATACAATTTGGAAAACAAATGGGCGAGAGTGGTGATCGCGATAGCGGCAATCAGCAGCCAAAAATGAGAAGAGCCCAGGATCCCCAATACACCTGAAGAAAAGACGGATCCCATTGTATCCAGCGAGAGTGCCGGATTGGTGTTGACCGTCATGAAAAACAACCAGATAACGACACCGAGACCGATATTCGCCAACAGTCCCCGGAATTTATCCCGAATGTAGAGGCGACCGATGGGATCAGAGATGAGGAAATAGAGCAACGTAACAGCGACCGTAAAAATATATTGCGGTCCGAGGGTATATTTCATACCAAAACGAGCGACCGACGCGATGATCGTCCCCACCAGGATCGAAGAGATGGCAGACCATCGGGATACCCTTTTAATCACCAATCCCAGAAAGATGGGCACGGCAATGGGAATACCGGTGAGACCAAAAAAGATATTGGAAAAGGTAAACACCCCGTACTCGCTGTGTGTAATGGTTAGTGCCATGGCGACGGCAAAACCGGCAAAAAAGATCATAGCGAGCCGACCGACAAAGAGGACTTGTTTATCGGATGCTTTGGGATTGAAAAACGCTTTATATATGTCGATAGAGATGATGGATGAAACAGCATTCCAGGCACTGTCCATAGCTGACATGGAAGCGGACATCATGGCCGCCAGAAAAATACCCACCATCCCGGCCGGCATGTATTTCATCACCACGGCAATAAATATATTTTCATCGGGTTTTGAGATTCCGGCAAAATAGTCCAGCATCCCGATATCGGGCCAGAGCACTTTACCGATGAGTGGCGGCCCGCCAAACAGAATGGGACCCATGGCGAACAGGATAAATGCCAGCCAGCCGGCTTTTTTGGCTGCGTTTTCATCGACGACACTGTAATACCGCTGAGCATTGGGACCGATGCTGTACTGAAAAATGTATGCGGCCGGAATGCCGATAAGATACCAAAAGGTGAAAAAGGTATTGCCTCGAATCACATGATTAAATTTCAGCGGAGGTACACTCTTGAGAAAATCCCCTACCGTCCCCACATCACCGGACAGGAAAACAGTCGGGACCAACACGATACAGATACTGATAAAAATTAAAAATTGCACGACGTCTGTCACCGTCACAGCCCACAGCCCGCCGGTAAAGGAATAAATCAAGATAATGATTCCGATCACCACGATCATAATATCAATAGCCACCATGGAATTCGGAAACAATGTGGGAGCGGTGATTTTCGCCAGGGAAGCCAGATGGTGTGCCGGCCAATACATAAACGAAAGAATCATCATAATGCTCAGAACCAGGTGAGTGGTCTTGTTAAAACGTGTCCGGATGTATTCTACCGGTGACGACACACGCGTGCGACGCCATCGTTTCGCAACCAGCTGGAATCCAATAAAAAATGAAAGAGGCCAGGTCGCAAAATAAAGGATACCATACCAACCGGTATTATAGGTAAAACTCGCAGCTCCGGTAAAGGTCCACGCTGAAAACAGGGTCATATACAATGAAACCCCGGCAACCCACCATGGAATGAGATTGCCACCAACAAAGAAATCCTGACCTCCCTTCATCAAACGGGCAAAATAAAATCCGATCCCCAACATCAAGATCAAATAGAGAATAATTGCAAGATAATCAACAAACGGCAGGGCTGTGTGCATAGGTATACTCCCAGAAAGACTATAAACGGGGCGATGGATTGGACTCGACACTATGAAAGCAGTAAAGTGAACCGGTAAAGTCGATCACTGTCAACAGCCATTCCAGGTTCGAATGACCTGGCACGTTGCACCGCTGAGATGGGTATTAAAGCGGTTTGATTGTTCGCAAAACCGAAAAAAGAACCCGGATTCGGGGCTTCGCACCGAATCTCCACTACATTCAATATAATAATGTCGCCTAAAGGGTGGAATCAACTTTTATTGCAAATCAAATCAAAAAAATAGGTTTTGAATGATATTGTTAACGCCGAATCCAGCGAGGATAAATATAATAGATAATAACAAAATGGACAACCATTTTTTACAAGTCACTTGCATTCTTGCTCAAACGATGTTATTTTATAAACAAGATGCTGTTGTCCGGCTGACAAACCTGGCAGCAACTCTCAATTGCATTAAAATCAATTCATTATGTCGTCCGATTACCAGGGTCGTTTTGAAAATGATATTTTAAAAGGTTTGTGTGAGGAAGGTGTCCATTAACCGGACACCACTGGAATCAGAACGCGATTTAAGAGATGGTAAAGACATTTATTCAAACCAAAGGGAACATGTATGAAAAATGATATAGAAATTGCCAAAAGTATTGAGCAAAAGCCGATTCACGATATTGCCGCCCTGCTTGATGTCAAAGAGAATGACCTCGAGGTGTATGGCAAAACAAAAGCCAAACTTCCTCTTTCTCTGATCAACAAAGAAAAGGTGGATCAGAACAATCTGATATTGGTCTCCGCAATATCCCCCACACCTGCGGGTGAGGGAAAAACGACTATGTCTATCGGTCTATCTCAGGGTTTGACTAAATTGGGCAAACAAACCACTGTGGTTTTACGAGAGCCTTCTCTGGGCCCCGTGTTTGGGATTAAAGGGGGAGCCACAGGGGGTGGCTATTCACAGGTATTGCCGATGGAGGATATCAATCTTCATTTCACTGGAGATTTCAGTGCCATAGAAAAAGCTCACAACCTTCTCGCTGCACTTATTGACAACAATATACAAAACAAGAAATTCTCACTCGGCCTCGATCCCCGAAGTGTTCTTTGGAAACGCGTGATGGACATGAATGACAGATCGTTGAGACGAATTATTGTAGGGCTCGGAGGAACCACATCCGGTGTTCCACGAGAGACAGGATTTGACATCACTGCAGCCTCGGAGATCATGGCCATCCTGTGTCTCGCTGATAATCTCAAGGACCTCAAAGAACGGTTGGGTAATATTTTCGTGGGATTCACCTTTGACAAAAAACCCATCTATGCCCGAGACCTCAAGGCGCATGGAGCCATGACCGCTCTGCTGAAAGATGCCATAAAGCCCAATCTGGTGCAAACCACGGAGGGAACGCCAGCCATCATCCATGGTGGTCCCTTTGCCAATATCGCTCAGGGAACCAATTCCGTTA
>CAYPUH010000185.1:5274-9356 GCA_964413725.1 uncultured Cytophagia bacterium | reverse complement strand
CGAGAACACTCACTTCGACCCGGATTTTTTCCAGTGCCAACAATCGTCCCCGTTCTTCTGACGAATGATTTTTGACCTCACTGTAGATAAATCGTTTGATTTCGTCGAAAATCGACTTTTTTAATTTTGCAATTTCTTCATTGATCTGTACAACTTCGATGTCTCTCCAATTGAATTGTTTGAGCAGAGTACTCACATTTTCCGTCCGATGGAGGAGTTTGGTTTTTTCGTCATCGATTCTGGACTCGAGAGCAGGACGATATGAGAAAGCTCCGGAGGCGAACTGACTGACATAGCTTTGCAGTTCCTCTTCTTTGGCCGCTCGCTCGATGCGGGTGGATAACAGAACCGACTCTATCTCCTTTTGTCGCTCCGCCGAAAGAGTTTCGGGTTGTGAAGTGCGATAGCTCTCCCCCCGATCGAATCGTTTCAGCTGATCTTCTGCCTCGCGGAGTTTTTCTTTATAGGTAGACAGGAGCTGAGCGCTCAGTGTGTTTGCAGCTGTGAGAGAATGAAGCTGACGATCTTGCGTTTCCTGTATGGCCTGGTATGTGATCAGCGCGCATAACTCGTAGGCCTTGTCCGGGGATTCTGCTCTGGCATTGAATTGAATCAGATTATACCCCTTGGTTCGGGTGGATATATGCTCCCGAAGTGTTTTGATATAGACCTGCTGTGCGATTTCCTCCCTGCTGATTTCGGGATGCTCCAGCCACAGGGCCTGGATTTCTGCGTGTAATTTGGGATTCTGTTCTATCTCGAGACTGTCCAGGAGCCGGATCAGAAAATCGTCACTCGTGATGAGACGGGTTAAAAATTCTACATCCAATTGACGTGGTGGGGTGGGGACAAACCGGAGATTGGATCCGGACAGCAGGTCTGTGTCCATGATCATGATGGTGGAACTGGATTCGTACTCGGGTTCAGAGGTCAAAGACACATAGAGTCCGATCACAATCGACAGAGAAACAGAGATGATGGGGATCCAAATCCGCCGGTGAATCATTTGCCACCAGAGACGCCAATCCTGAATATTGGCTTTTGGGAACATGGGAGATCCTTTAAATAATGATCCTCAATTTGCGAGGGTCGCATAGACCGTTGCGGTGACCGCCGCTCCGGCTGCGATCATAAACAGATCCCAGACAAAGCTTTCACGAAAACTGCCTTTTCTGGGTACATATATAGAGTCGCCTCCCTGTACCATAAAAATATCGGGTACCGTGCCTTTCGAGTATCGTTCCACATCGACACTGGTCACGGTAGAATAATTGCCGATTTTCCGGATCACTCGAACGTTTTCGAGTTTGGCCTGAGGTGTGGGGCCGCCCGCTGTCACAAGGGCTTCAAGAAGGTTTAGAGACTTTTGGAAGGTGTGCACCCCCGGCGAACCCACCTGGCCGTAGATAAACAACACATTCTCCTGCCCCTGTAAAGCGTCAATTCCTCCTGAATTCCCTTGTCCCACACGTGCGGGTACATAAATATTGTCTCCGGCATGGAGAGACGGCAGACTATTCAGGTGATCCTGACGCAAAGCCGTGGCCACATCGATCTGGATGGTGTTCTCATTGCTCTGCTGGTCGCGTACAATGAGAACGTTGTTGAGATTGGCATCCGGGGTCGGCCCCCCTGCTTCCAATAACACTTGCCACAGACCCGGAATGGATTCAAAGGTGTATTTGCCGGGGGTTCTTACTTTACCCATGACATATATTTTGTTACTGCCATATTCGACCACCTTTACCGTAGTGCTGGTGATGCGACGATTGAAAATAGAAATGTGCTCGACAATCTCATTGCTCAACTGTTCGACCGTCAACCCCCCGGCCTTGATGGATCCGCCAACAGACAGAACGATCATGCTGTCCTGTGTGACCGTTGTGGTAAAATTCAGTTCGGGATCCTGCCAAAAGGACACCGAGAGTTTGTCTCCGGGGCCGATGCTATATTGGGACTCTATGTTTTTCTGTGCCCACAAGGGTGCAGAGTTGACCAGAAATGCTAAAAGAGTGGTTGCTAGTAGATGCCTAAACACGACATGTCCCCTTTTTTTTAAATCCATTCGAAGGGTTTAACCCCTTGTTTGCCTGGATGCCTTACCATATGCTTTTTGTGTCAACAGGTTGTCTGTCCGTTCATTACTGTTTTTAGGGCGTCGCATTGACGAGATTGCTTCCCGTTGACAATCCCTCCTGGTCAAAGACATAGATCTGGTACGTATGAACCTGTCCGGCCTGGAGATTCAGATGGGTATAGCTGGTCGTCGTTTGTGCATTGATGATTGCAACCGGTGCCTGCGACGGATTGATCTGTCCGGAGGTGCTCACATAGATTCGATAAGATTCAAAATCAGAGTTTCGATTCTGACTCCAGTTCAATGTGAGAATGCCCGCCGCTGTACGGGTTGGGATCGCCAATTGAACGGGTTCGGGTGGGTGGTTTACAGGAGTGGTGATGGAGACGATATTCGAACCGGTCTTTTTCTGATTTTGATCATAGACATAGACCCGATAATAGTACGGGGTTTCACTCTCTAGATCGCCGTCACGATAGAATGTGGTCAACCGCTGATCAATGCTGGACAGGGGGATTCCACTGTCATCGATGTTGTCGTCAAGACTCCTGAAGACCCGATAAAGTGCGAAACGGGTGGCAGTGGAGGTTTCCCATGTCAACATCACTTCATCTGTCTGCATATTCCATGTCGGCGGTGAGAGCTGCACCGCATCCGGACCAGCTTGTTCTGGTACGGTGATTTGGACCGTGTTGCTGCCTGTGGACAATCCCTGAATATCGGTCACATATAAGCGATAGTACTGGGTTTTCTTGCTCTGGACGCTGGAATCCACAGCCGTCGTCTGGTCTTGCACCGTAGATGCTGTTACCAGGGTGCTCGTTGAATCGACTTGTGGAGAGAAACTTTTATAGAGGTGGTAACTCAAGAAGTCGCTGTCATTGTTTCGGGTCCAGGATAAATGGACCAATGGCCTCACACTGGCCAGCACTTGCGCAGGAAAAAGCTGTGCTGCGGAGGGGGGATTCAGCACGGTCAGAACGCCCACCAGCGTCGCTTCGGGCGCACTGTTGCCGAGATTGTCTGTAAAGTATCCTACAATATTTATTTTTTGCGCATCAAACTGCGGTAGGATGACATAGTCCAAAACATAATGACCATCCTCTACATCAATATCACCGTGAGTGCCGTCATCGTACATAACGAGTCCGCTTTCTTCAGATCCGATATCAACCGTGGCATTCCCCCAGGGTTCACCTGTGATCATGTGAAGCGAAAGCGTGTCGCCCGCCGTGTAAACCGACTTTTGATTCTGTATGAAAAAGGTTTCGATGGTTGCACGGGTGTCCAGTTTGATATGGTCACTTATTTGATCAGCCGTGTCATTGCCATCGGTATCGCGAAAACGGACCCATACGGTTTTATCGCCATCACCCGGTGAGAGCCGCCATTGTTGTGTGGAGGTAAAAGTGCTCCAATTTGGCGCTTCCGGCAAGGAATCGTTGCTGATCTGCATCAGCCGGGCTCCCACAGGCGCTGTGATACTCAATGTGATCTGTGATGAGTTGGTGAAATCGGCACCATTGTTGATCGAAACCGCATAGGTGCCGGGAACAGCCTGGATGGGATCCGAAAGAGGACCTTCATAGCCGTCCGAATTCACGGACGCGATACGATAGTGATAGACCGACTCGTTGTGAACATCGGCATCGACATACGGGGGAGCAGCAGGCTCTGAGATCAACATATATTCCGAACCGTTCTGATCCTGCCTGTAGATCCGGTAGGCGGTAATGTCCGCTGTTTCATGAGGACTCCAGGAGAGCTGAATCAGACGATCTCCCACGTATGCGTTGACTTGAATCGGTTGATCGGGAAATGTCTCCGGATCCATGGCCACCGGATTGGAGTATTGTTGTTCACAGGAGATGGCACCCCCCAGAAGGAGGGCCAGTGCAAAGACGGTAGAACGTAAACGATGTCTCATGGCATTGCTCCGGTCCACTAAAAATTGAATGATAAGCGAATACCTCCCGCAACCGTTGACGATTGGTGGGTGATGGGA
>CAYPUH010000185.1:0-5264 GCA_964413725.1 uncultured Cytophagia bacterium | reverse complement strand
GGATTGACAAAGTCGAAATGTCTCAGCGTTTTGGGAAAGTTGACAACCGTATCGAGCATATTGACCAGGTAGAGGGCTCCCACCGTATAGAGCAGGACGCGTCTGGCGTTAAACGCATCATCCAGATTGTCATGGGTAGCTGTAACTTTCGCCCAGGCGTTTGCTTCCCGTTCAAAATACATACTTTCCTCTCTGTAACGGTCCAGAGCATGGTTGTAATCGACGAGTCTGGTTTCATACTGATAATGGGCGTATCCCAGACCCGCCAGGCTGGCAATGTAGAGACCGGAAAATACCCATCCGGATGCGGGGCGCTCCGAGTATCTCTGTCCCCAACCGGGAAGAGCCAGGGACCGCAGTGCCGCCTTGCCCAGACGCTTTGGATGTAATTTGAGCGTGATGGAATCGATGCGGGCGGCACCGAATGTGATAAATCCCACCCAGTTTTCAAATCCGGATCGTTCGGCAACCAGCTTGTAGCGCCCCGCAATGTCATGGGGAAACCAGCACGGAGTTTTGCCCACCAGTTCACCTTCGATATACACCGTCGCGCCCTGTGGGGAAGAGTCAATATAAAATCCCATCTGTGGTATGTTGTTGGGTTGGGCGTGGATATGACCGAAAAGACCTGTTATCTGGAGGATAATCCCAAAGAGAATGATGCGACTCATGATGTCCCCTATACTTTTGTGATGGGAAGACAGCCTTTATGGTATTCGTGTACGAATTGTTCTGCAGCATCGATGACCTGTTCGATCTCGGTGATAGAACCCGATTTCATACCGTAATAAAAAATACCATGTTCTGCGATTTTGGTTAAGACATCTTCTGACGTCTCCTGGGAAAAGATAATGACCGGCAACTTTGGCTTGATTTTTCGGATGATACTCAATAATTCCATGTTGGTACTGTGGGGCAGATCAAAGTCTAGAACCGCATAGGCAATCTCTTGAGTCAGTATATTGAGAATAACCAATATTCTCGATTTGGTGATGATAACACTACAATCCCGTTTAAACAGAATTTTACTGAGCAGATGAACCAACTCAGGGTCTTCCGTCGCTATGACGACTACTGATTTCATCCATACCTCACGAATTTGAGGACATAATGATCATTTGCCCCGGCACATCATATTTTTTCATCACCGGCAGGCTGGATGGGTTCGGAACACAAAGAATACGAGTAGTGGAAATAGTGTTGCGTGGCCCCGGTTGCTTATCCTTGAGGTATCGTTCAGTTGGTCTGCATGTTTGCAGGTGTGGAAGTTATTACACAAATACCATGCCATAATTTAAGGGAGTATGGGGTTTGGTTTAAGTCAAATAAAAACAATTTTAATTTGGGTGGGGGCGACGATGCAGTGTGGGTAAAATGAAAAAATGGTGTTCAAAAAATTGAACACCATTTATGATTTTATCTTAACGCATTGAAAATACAGCGTTTTGAAGTGTTTTGTCGGGTGGACATTTATTTGGTTACATCGGATTCTTGCATTAATTTATAAATTGTACTTCTGCTCAGTTTGGCTTCTTTGGCTACCTGGGAGATATTACCATTGTGTTTTTCAAGAAGATGACTAAAATAGTCGGTGCAGAATTGTCTCATATATTTGTCTTTTGCCGATTTGAAGCTCATATTATCATAGGTGTTGTTTTCTTCTACAGATTGTCCTTGATAATTCAGGATGTGATCCGGAAGGTCGTCCTCGCCGATCGTACTGTGGTCGGCCAGAGAGACGAGTTGTTCGATGACGTTCTGCAATTCACGAACATTGCCCGGCCAGTTATACTGTGACATACGCTCTATGGTGGCTTGACTGATTTTAACAGGTCGTGTTTTGTATGCGATATTGAATTTTTGAATGAATTGGTTGATCAGTATGGGGAGGTCTTTATTTCTCACCCGTAAGGGTGGCAGTGTGATGGGCACGACGTGGAGTCTATAGAACAGGTCCTGCCGAAGTTGTCGTTTCTCCACGGCCTCCATGGGGTCCCAGTTGCTTGCCGATATGATGCGGATATCCACCTGAATCAGCTTGTTACCGCCGACACGTCGAAACTGTCGTTCCTGAATGACCCGTAATAGTTTTGCCTGAAGGTAGAGATCCAATTCGGTGATTTCATCGAGAAAAAGTGTTCCACCATCCGCCAACTCGATCAATCCGGGTTTTGAGCTCATAGCTCCGGTAAACGCTCCCTTTTCAAAACCAAACAGCTCGCTTTCCAGCAGCGTATTGGGAAGCGCAACACAATCCACCGGGATAAAGGGTTTATGGGTTCGCTTGCTATAGTGATGGATGCTTTTGGCCAGCAATTCTTTGCCGGTTCCGGATTCGCCGGAGATAAAGACATTGGCATCGGTTTTAGACACCCTTAGAACGCGTTTGGCTACCCGTTGCATTTCCGAGCTCATACAGACCAGTTTGTCCAAATGATAAAAATAGTTTTCCAGGACAGACTGTTCCTCTTTGGGTGGAGTTCGAAATTGATGTGCGGGTGTTTCTGCAATAAGGCGGGAAATGTCCTCTGCTGAAAGGGGCAGTTCGATGTAATCAAATGCCCCTGACTTGAGCGCTCTGACAGCCGTGTTCACATCTGCTTTGGCAGTTGTAAAGATAACCGGTGTGTTGGGATTGTAAGAGAGCGTCATCTCCTGAACGGTATATCCACCCGCTTCCGGTAAGTCCAGTTGCACAAAAATGAGATCTGGATTACTTTCCCGAATGATCCCTGTTGCTTCTTCAACATCGTGAGCCGTTAAGCACTGATGCCCGAGTCTTTTGATGATCGCGCCATACTTGTTTAACAGCTCTCCATTTTCATGGATAAAGAGAATTAAGCTCATGCTCTTTTCTCCCCCTCGCTTCACTTCGGTTGCCCAAACCTGTGGAGAAAAGACGAAAAATGCCCATCCAAAAATCGTTTTACAAACAGAGTGCCGATGTACGCGGCATTATAATAGTATCAGAGTTGGAAACGTGTTGTGCGCTGGAAGACATGAGCCTCAACAGGTGTCGATATCGCATGGATGCCATTGCTTTTCGGCTGAGGTTTGTGGGATGGAAAACGACAATTCGTTATGAGTGCTGTTAGGTGGTTCCCCCCCCCCTGGTTGGTACGATGGTCATTTTTCCCCTCGTTCTGAACCTATTTAAAGGTTTCTTCCCCTATAATGAAATATATTCGGCCGAACATAAAAAGCAATAAAAAAATACCAAATTGAAATGCACAACATTATTGTTATGGTCATTTTATGTATATTTAACGTTTATCTTGTGAGAATTGCAAAAAATTCGAAATAATTCGATGAATCGGGCCGACCCTGTGCTACCTTTGACAGGTGTTCTATTAACAAAAAATGGCATCATGCTATTCCATGATGCCATTTTTTGTTGCGTGACGTATGCTTTATGAGATGAGAATCGAGCGAAGGCGGTCGGTCGATGTTTTCATGACCTGGGAATGCATGGACTGTCCATGTGAATCGATGGTGACCACCGCGGGAAACTCTTTTACGGTCAATTCCCAGACCGCTTCGGGACTGCCAAACTGCTGCAGATGCACGCTGTCGACGCTCTGAACACATCGTGCGTAGATCTGAGCTGCCCCTCCAATTGCATGCAGATAGACCGCTCCGAATCGTTCACATGCATCACGGGTTTTATCCCCCATCCCTCCTTTGCCGATGACCGCCTTGATGTCAAATTTTTCAATAATATCGGCCTGATAAGGTTCTTCCCGGATGGAGGTGGTGGGACCTGCTGCCATCACCCGGTACTGACCATCCTCTTCGATCACCACCGGTCCGCAATGGTAGAGTATCCCTCCTTGAATGATATCCAGCTCTCCCCCTTGATGAAGATAGGTGTGAACCGCATCCCGTGCGGTAAAGAGGGTGCCATCGAGCAGTATCACATCTCCCATGCGGAGAGAGCGAACCACCTCTTGCGACAGCGGCGTCTGTATTTTTTTGACCCGTTTGGCATCGAATTGAAATTCTGGCGGCGCCTCGTACTCGCGTTCAAATTCTCCCGGTTCCTGATAGAGCCATTCAACAATGTCGCCCTTGCTGTCCAATCGAATACCGCGGCGTCTATAGGCCCAGCACATGTATGCAATACTGACAAAGTAAGAGGCTGGAAGACGGTTTCGAGTGTCGATTTTGCAGCCCCCCACCGTGAGGTTACCGCCAAATCCCATGGGACCAATATCGAGTTTGTTGCTATCCGACACAACACGCTCTTCCAGTTCAGCCAGTTGGGGTTCGGTATTGACATCATCCACCGGCCGAAGCAATTGTCTTTTGGCCCATTCATAGCCTGTGGCCCGGTCTCCACCGATACACACACCGAGAAATCCCGGTCCACAGCCCTTTCCCTGTGCCTGTAGTACGGCATCCATCACACAGGCATATACCCCTTGCAAATTTCGGCTGTATTTTTTGTCTTCGAATGTTGCCGGCAGGGAATACTGGGCACTCATATTTTCACATCCGCCCCCCTTGAGAATCAGGCGGATGTCATAGTCCTCCTTGTCCCATTGCTCAAAGTGATAGACGGGTGACCCCGCCCCCAGATTATTACCGGTGTTTTTCCCCGTCAGACTGTCTACAGAATTTTGACGGAGATATCCTTTTTCAGTTGCCCGCACAACCGCACTCTCAATGTCCTCTTGAAGCAGATGCTGATCCGCATCCTGCGGCACGTGGAGATAAAATGTGAGGGTGCCGGTATCCTGACAGATAGGCAATGACCGGTGTTTCGCCAGGCCAATGTCCTGCGAGACCATTTCCAGAGCAAATTCAGCACGGGATCCCCCGGATTCGCGGGCTTTATGGTCTTCAATAACGGCTTCGACATCCCTGGGCAGATATGCCGATGTTCGCCGGATCAATTCCAGTATGGTATCCTGAAATGATGTACGATTCATAATGGCCCTCAACAGTGTCTGGGTTTCGATGATTGACGACTTACTTTCCTGAATTGTATTTTATATCTCCAGGTCTATGTCTGGTAATGTAGCCCTTTTCTACCTCGATGTCAATACTCTCAAGGCGAGTGAACGAATAATACGGGAATATACCCCATTTATTCCCGAGGAAGCGGATTTTCAGATCAATCCCCCTGCGACTGAAAACCGATCCAATATCTTTACCGTATTTAGTGTTGCCAGATGTTTTTATAATCTGCCTCGCTCTCCCCGGATGGCAGAGCACTCTTTTTTTTTTCTGCCCGGTCGTGTTTCTCCCGACCTGCTTGATGT
>CAYPUH010000184.1:0-9372 GCA_964413725.1 uncultured Cytophagia bacterium | reverse complement strand
ATGGTGAGCCACACAACACCCTTTTCGGTGTAGGTTTTTTGCAGCGATTGCATATTACCAGAGTCATAATGTTTGCGCACAAACGGACAGTCATAATTTATCCATTCCAGTACCACAGTCTTGCCTTTAAAATCCGACAGGGAATGGGTATTGCCGTCAGAGTCGGTCAGGGTAAAAACCGGTGCGGTTTCACCCACCCTGGCATCAGTCGTCCATCCTATAGATGAAATCAACAGGATGATTCCAAAACCCATCACTAGTTTTTTCATAATATTCTCCTTTTTGATTTGTGACTCTACGCTCCGGGCTCAAACGGGTCCAGAGTCTTGTCTGATACAGTGTATTTAAGATAGCGTTTATTCACGACTCGATGGTATCCAAAGCATCCAGTACAATTTGGGGTGTCAGAATCTCTGGAAGGATCACAGGGTCGGCATCGGTTGTGGGTCCATACAACACATAGAGGGGAACGCTGTTTCGTCCGTATGTCGCCAGGGCTTTGGTTATCGACTCATCCCGATGGGTCCAATCCGCTTTCAGTGCATGAATTTCCAGCTCATTGAACCGTTTTATCACCTTATTGGACTTTAGTGCAACCCGTTCATTGACCTGGCAACTGAGACACCAGGCAGCGGTAAAGTCGATAAACACCGGCTCACCCGATGTTCTGAGTTCTGCCAGTAGAACCGGATCAAAGGGCTGCCACTCGATGCCGGCAGGTTGTTTGGCGGATGTGGCGGCACGATGCGGTTGATTTAGAATGACCTGCAGGGAGGCTCCGATCGCGAAAAGCACCAACACTGTGGCGACCCCGCTCGCCGCGGCACGAATCCTACCCGAGGTCGATAGCTGCCCCCATCTGCCGAGAACCCAGGCTGCGGCCGACAGAATCACAAACGCCAGGAGCATAACCACAATCGAAGTAACGCCCTTTTGCAGGCCCAGTACCCACAACAACCATACAACGGTGGCCATCAACAGAAAACCCAGAAATTGTTTCAATGATTCCATCCATCGACCGGGTTTTGGCAGGAATCGTAACAAGGCAGGAAACGATGAGAGGATGACATACGGCAGTGCCATTCCCAGGCCGAGGGCGGTAAACACTGAAAAGGAAACGATAATCGGTTGGGTGATAGCAAATCCCAGCGCCGTGCCCATAAAGGGAGCCGTGCAGGGCGTGGCCACCACCGTTGCGGTCACCCCACTCATCAAAGCGCCCAATACATCGCCCCGTTTATTAGAATGTCCACCCACTGCGGTCAGTGACGTGCCGACCTCGAAAACACCGAACAAATTCAACCCGAACAGAAACAGAATCGATGCCAGGAGGACCAGAAAGGAAGGGGACTGTAATTGAAAACCCCATCCCAGTTGCTGTCCACTGGTCCGCAACGCAATCAATATGCCTGCCAGGACCCAGAACGATAACAGGACACCCAGCGTAAAAAATACGCCGTGGCGCCAGTGAGAGGCATGTTCATCTCTGGCTTGTTGAACAAAACCCAACACCTTGATTGAGAGAACCGGCAACACACAGGGCATCAAGTTCAAAAGCAACCCACCCACAAATCCGAACGCCAGGGCCAATGCCAGGTTGAATTTGGTTCGATTGACGTCGGCAGGTGCGGGTTGAATGGATTCGGAGATCTGAAGCCCTGTTTCCGAGCCCGGTCCCCGCCATCCTGTGGGATGAACCGCGACACCCGTCACAGAATCTGGCAGCGTCGTCAGTGTGCCCGACAGCGGAATCTCGAGAACAATGACTCCATCTTTGAAACGGGTCACCTGGTGACCGGCGTTTTCGATCAATTGATCGGTCAGCGGGAAAAAAAGCAGGGAATCGGGTCGTCCGGAGTACCAGTCGGGTGGTACAAATCTCAGCTGTAGCGCCGAATCCGCATGAGCGCTGACCTGCCATTCCAGCGAATCCAGAGGAATCTGCGCTTCTGTCCGCGTTAACAGCGATGAATGAGCCGGATGTGAAAGCGGAGACTCACCGGTCACCGGCAGAGAGAGGTTGACAGAGGCTTCCGCTGGAAGACAAATCTCTTTGCAGATCAGGAAATCGATATGAGCGGATATCTCGAACGTTTCCCGATCCCAATCGGGAGGCGGGACCATCGTGGTCAGCAGCGTAACCGTATCCGTATACCCGAAACTGGTCAAAGGGGGCACATCGATACGCTCCGGGACGGGCCAGCGAATGGAGTCGATACGCGTCCCTGGAGGGACACTCCATTTCACCATTGGCGGCGTGCCGGAATCACCGGCATTCAGCCAGTAAATATGCCATTGAGGCTCGAGATTGAACTGAACGCCAATGGACACGGGTACACCCGGTGAGACCGTTTTGACCGCACTGATCAGTTCCACCGTCGCATGGGTAGACTGGACCGGCTCTCCTCTCAGAGTGTGTTTGCCCGGCATCAAAATCCAGATGACCAGAATCGCAGCCAGACAATTTTTTATCAAACGGGTTTTCATAACATCTTTTGGTATAACACTTTACGGTAGATACGCCAATTGACTTAAAAGTGACCTCTCTATGGGTCAGTTATTCAACTAAACAGTCGTGATGTCTTTTTTCTTTCCAAAAGAGATCATTCCGGGGAGAATACCGCAAGTTGCGACATGAGTAAACGGATGGAAACAACGACATGTAAACAAACAGACGACCGGGATATGTGTCCCGGTCGTCTTGTGTGGAATCTGCGGGAGAGCTATTTCAAGAGGGTCATTTTCCGCTGCAAAATCTGGTCAGAGGTTTTTAAACGGAGAATATAGACCCCGGAAGGCAAATTGCTGCCATCAAAGATACACTCGTGATGTCCGGCGGGAAAAAGACCATGGGTCACAGAGGCAACATGTCTTCCGCGGACATCAAACACATCCAGACCCACCTGTCCGGCATTCGATAGTGTAAATTCCACAGATGCCACCGGATTGAACGGATTGGGGTACACGGGAGACAACGTCGCGCTGACAGGCATCGTTTTGGGCTCGGGATTGTTTACCCGTGTCGGTCTATTTCCCACGGTCAGCCAGATGGGATAGATCGCGTTCATAATGACCATGGTATCATCATTCAGGCCTGTAATCCCGTCAGCGGCCAGGCTAACCTGATAGACATTATAATTGATATCATCCTGAGTATATTCATAAATGATATAGTTGTCGTCAGATGAAAAATCCGGACGAGAGAATGCTGTGCCGTTATAGGTCACCTGTCCAACGTTTCCGGTCTCGAGATTGACGGCCATCGCGGTGACCGAGCCATCCGAGGCGACATGGTCAAAAGCCATGATGTGATTGTTGTTAGAGGCAAACACCGCATTGCCAATGTCCACCCCGTCGGGTTGGGGTGGAAAAATCCGGGTAATCAACCCGTCATCATAGCGCATGAGGTTGATGTCCCAGTAATCCAGCATATGCCCACTCTGTAACCAGGCGACGTTATAGGCGTCGTAGAGAATATTCTGGTTGTCCAGACTCCAGTCCAGCGCATCCGCATAATAAGCCATATTGGATTGCGCGTCTTCCCGTGTTGTGGGCGTATAGATAGACCATGCCTTGACATCATCCAGATCATTCATATCAATAGCATAGATTATACCATCCTGCAGGTTTGAGGTGGCAGCCAGACGGGATCCATCGGGTGAAATCGCGACATTGTAAAACATGCCCTGATCATCGAGTTGAACAAACTGAGAGCCATCGATGGAAACAGCATAAGGATTATAATCGGTGCCGACAAACAGGACCAGTTGTCCGTTATCGGTAACAGAGGGTTTGCTCAGCACAGGCACTGAAGCCAGTACCGGGAAGGAGGAAAGATCGGTTGTCATATGCAGGAATCGCGTATAGGGATGGACCGCCAGGATAATCTCCTCACCCTCTACCGGGGGATACTCTTCCGGGTCCGGAGAGCCTTGTCCAGCCAATATTCCCACGGCATCGAACGCAGATTCTACAGCATGGTGCTCTGCGGATTCCTCTCCAAAGAGATCGTTGGCGGCCTGTACTGCAGCAGCACGGGCGTCGGCAAACTCTGAGCTTTGTGTCAGATAAAACTTGAGCGCGCGAAAAAAAATCTGTTCCGCTTTTTGGATAGTGATGTTGGTGGCCAGACGATAAAACGCGTGCGCCACGATGGTGCAATTGGTATGGACTCCTCCATTATCGTCATCGAGAGGTAAATCCGCAAAATCATTCATGTGTGCCGGAAGTTTACTCACGGCATAGGGCCCGGAAGGATCCGAGAGATCGCGCAGACAATCTCCGGGAGTATTGGGAGTTGTCACATCTTCGGCAATAAACCAGTTGGCATCCGCAGGATCGGTGTAATACTCGAGACAGGTACCAAAAATATCAGCATAGGCTTCATTGAGAGCGCCAGGTTGGAACTGGTAGATCAAATTGGCTGTATATTCGACGACACCATGTCCCATCTCATGGCCGATGATATCCAGAGCGCCTGCCAAATCCGAAAAATAACTCTGATCCCCGTTGCCAAAGACCAAAAAACGACCATTCCAAAAGGCATTGGCATAGTTTTCTTTATAATTGACAACAAGGCGGATCGTTCCTCCCTGCCCGTCAAGGCTGTTTAAAGAGTGGACTGTGGACAAATAGTCGTACATGGAACCGGCGGTCACCACACAGCTCACCGCATTGAGTTGATTCCATCGGGACGAACTCGAATGGGTCACATAATACAAATCTTCATCCTGGTTTATCGCATCGTAGGCGACAATCCCTCCGGCCACTGTCCCCGGCATCGTAGAGGCTTTGGCGTCAAACATGGGTTTGGAGGTATCGATCATATAATACGTATCCCCGATCTGGTAAGCCCCAAAGGTACGCAGCTCATTGTGAAGATCCAGTCCCATGGCATCCACCGGGCCGTCAAACATGACACGGTTATACACCTGCAAAACCTCTCCGGTGCGGGCGTCTACGAATCCTTCCCATCGCTGATCGAGAGCCGGAGACCACTCTACCCGGTACGCCAGACGGGCCTGCTGATCCTCGGGATATATTACGCGTTCCGTGCGTATCTCCCCCCCGTCAGAGGTGAGTCCCAGATGCGTCCGGATACGATGAAAGGCCGTCGCCTCATCCAGAGAAGCCTGAATCGCCACCGTCCCGCGGATGGGATGAGCGATCCCGTTGATCAACGTGCATTTGCCCTCTGTATTATAGTGGACGCAAACCTCTCCTCCGTACACAGGCAAATTGGCGAATGTCTGTTGATATTTGACGTGTCGCATCCCCCGAGGATCCTGAAGGTGAGTTGTGGCCCGAAAACCCTGTTCGCGGTTCCTGAGTCCATAGAACAGCAAAAGCCGGTCTGTGACATCGGCTACGGACTGGGTTTGAACGGTGTTTGACGACAACAAATGATGTCCCCTGATCCACCTGCCCGCACCGGTTTTTTCCAGTCGAACAGTAAAAGGGGACGGACCGTTCGGTTCATCCACACCCATAGGCATGGATCGACTACCGGGTACCGATGCAGAGGTCTGGGACAACAGTGCGGTCCGGAACGCCTGTAACCGGGTTCCCACGTGGACGAGAGTGCGTTCCGGATTGACATCAGAGGGCGCATCGCTCAATGCCTGCTGACGCCGTGATAGTTTGTCCTCAAAGACCGAATCGGTCGAAGCCGATGTCCAAAATGCCGCAACGAACAGCCATACCATCAATACAATCCATCTCATCACAATCCCTCCCTGATGTGATAGGTCCAAAAGGGTTATGACCTCATACGGGCGCTCCCCGATCACGTGACGGGATCAAACCGGGCCCTCACCACTCTATTGATTCAGTCTGGTTTTCCGAGAAGGAACAGGGAATCGAGTTTACCAAGCCACTCCCGGAGCGATAAGGGGATCTCTCCTGATGAAATATCACCACCCCAGGATCTGACAAGCAGTGTGTCCGGCGTGGTGACGGCAATGCGGGTGGTCATATTCCCGACGGTCCGTGACTGCAAAGAATCAAAACCGGTATTCCACAATGTCCGGATCCATTTCTGCATCAGAGCGGGATCGAGTTGAAACGAGGACAGGGTATCGACGGACGCCCCCGGGAACTGATGCCACACCATAACGTCCTGCGGCGGTACGAGTGTCCACCCTCGTGTGATTCCGGTGACTCCGCCACTTTCCGTCACCTTTACCTGAATCATGTCGGGACGGGTTTGTTTCAGAGAATTCCCATTGTGTTTGCAGGAAGCCATTACCCACACCGTCACGACAAAGACCACAACTCTCTTGCCTGTCATAAAGACTCTCCTTACCCGGATTCTGCACATGAAACCCCAAAATGACCCTCTAATTCCCGGGTTCGGCGCTTCGCACCGAACCCGGGTCCTTAAATCGTGTTGGGGTACAAATCTGGATGAACAGGCATCGTGGGGTTGGATCGAATAAAATCAGGATGAAGGACAGCTGGATTTCCCCCAAGGAGGATGATATACGGATCCAAACATGAAAGGCAAGCGCTGTCATGTAGACACATGGCCCGGAGTGGAGAAAAGGAATTGGAATCCCACACCCTCCATTCATAAATATAGTATCAGAACCTCTGGAAAACAAGTATATTTTCCGTCTCACGTTATCAACTGAATGGTATCGGTTTTTATACGTGCTCTGAATTCAGTGAACACCACTGTATCCAGGTGCAGATCGTGTGTGTAGGGACAATAACTGATAGATTGTAATTATCGATGGAAATGAGTATATTTTAATTCCGGTGCTGTTTCTGTCACCTGAAACAGGTACAAATCGAATGACATCAAGCACATCAGGCTCAAAACAGTCCAACCTCCTTATGAAAACCGTTCGATATGCGTTAATAGATGCCATTGGTCCCTTTTTCCAGGGATATCAAAAACCGGTTATCAACTGGTCAAAAATACCCTTTTCCCATCTGGAATCCGGAGACCAGCTGAATCCGGATCGGATACATCAGGTTGAAAAGGGCATGAAACAGTTTTGCAAACGAGTCGCAAAAGTTGGTTATAATGCCATCTCTCTGGACGACCTGGCCCACCTGGTCGAGGACGACATCTATCCCGCACCCTTGTGGCATAAAATCCGCCAGTATCAAGAGGTGTATGAGCGACTCTTTGAAATCGCCCGCCGTCAGAATCTGGGGATCTTTATCAATACCGACTTTATGTTTTACCATCCATCCATAAAAAAAGCCATCGGGTTCGAGCACGATGCGATAATCGAATTTATGAAGCAGCTTTTGATACGTCTGTTCGAAAAGTATCCGGTAGAGGGTATTATTACGAGGATTGGTGAAACCGATGGCATCGATGTGGAGGGTGATTTTCTCAGTCAATTGACCATCCGGACGCCGAAACAGGCCAGACTGTTTCTGGAACAGCTGTTACCCGTTTTCAAAGCCTACGACCGCACCTGGATTTTCAGGACCTGGACCTGTGGGGCCTATCCCATCGGCGATCTGATCTGGAATCCGGACACCTATGATGAAACCTTTAACGGCATTGAGAGCGATCATCTGATCGTGTCTATGAAATATGGTGATACCGATTTTTATGACCAACTCGATCTGAATCCGTTGATTTTCAGAGGCCCTCAACAAAAACTTGTGGAATTTCAGGCCCGGCGGGAACGAGAGGGATTTGGTGACATCCCCTATTATGTCGGCTGGCAGTATCAGCGATATGCGGATCAACTGGTGGATTGTCAAACATGCGTGGGATTTTCAGTATGGTGTCAGACCGGAGGCTGGTCCCGGAGGTCAAATCTGACCTTCCTGAAACAGTCTTCCATATGGAATGAACTGAACACCGTCGCGACCTACCGGATCCTTGCAAAGGGAGAGGACGCGGACACCATATTGTCTGACGTATTTGAAAACAACAAGATGGTCGAGTTTGTCACGGAAATCCACCACGCCTTTCGTAAGCTCTTGTATATAGACGGTTTTTCCAATCGTGCCCTGTATTTTCGTCGCTTGCGCATCCCACCTCTTTTATGGCTCTATTGGGATCATATCACCATCAATCCGCTCATGATTGCGTTTCACCATTATGCCGGAGGAAAACCGGTCACCGTATCCCCGCGAAGTATCAGCCGGATTGTTCGTCTGGGTACATCCCTCAAAATAAAACAACTCGATTTCTATATCGATACCCTCAATCTCTTGTTTCTCTGCAGACAATCGCTTTTGAGTCCCACAGAAATTCCAGGTCTGAGAAAAGAAATCGAACGGTATGAACAAAAATATCCGGATGCGTTTCATTTCTCCATTCAAGCTCCCACCCCCATCCGGTGGTGGGGTCGACGTCTGTTTGAACATTTTTTGCGGCCATATTCCGCCTACCGAGGAATTGACCGGTTTTGGATGCATTTCGTGCCATCCTTGTTTTTTCGCGTATTCCTGCGAATCCGTGCACGGGATCTTCCTTCATTTGTCAACAAGCAGGCGATGCAATTGAGCACGATTTTTAAATAATCTGTGATGTGGGTACTGATCCTGGAGATGCCAACATGTCGCGCAAACCACAGATTCGAACCCGACGCCTTTTGCTCCGGTCCTTCATGTCCGGTGATGCGCCGATTGTCGCTCAACTCTGTAATGAACCCGATATTGCAGCCACCACACTCAATATTCCCCATCCTTACACCGTCTCTATGGCAAGTGAATGGATCAAGGGGCAGCGCGAGAGGGAAGAATCCATGATTGAATGGGTATGGGCCATCACACGACCGCAGCATGAGGGCGTGGTGGGTGCCGTCGGACTGGTCTTCACGCTCAGACACGCTCGTGGCGAACTGGGGTACTGGATCGGCAAACCATTCTGGAACCAGGGATATTGCACAGAAGCGGCGCGAGCCGTACTCTCAACAGCATTTGAAGAACTGGAGATGAACCGTGTCCACGCCTCACATTTCGAGCGCAATCCGGCATCCGGCCGGGTCATGGAAAAAATCGGCATGCACAAGGAAGGTGTGCTCAGACAACACTATCAAAAAGGCAGCCACTTTGAAGATGTCGTGACCTATGGCATTTTAATATCAGAATTCCGCAAGATGTCCACGGTCTGAGGGATTGAATCCTATGCAGGGGTGAGATCATCTAACTAAAAACGTCGAAAGCAAAATACAACGCTCTCATCTCCGGATCTGTGACCATCCTGGACCGGATGTCGCGTTGGGAGCCGCGTTTGAACAGTGTGATTTATGATCCATAAACAAGAACCGATATCCGAAAAAAGAGGTATGATCATGAAAAATGTATTGCTGTCATTCGTAATTGGATTGGTGATCGGGGGACTTTTAATGGCCTGGCTGGGCTGGCAAGAGCTTCCCAACCGAATGTTGCTTGTGG
>CAYPUH010000183.1:0-9380 GCA_964413725.1 uncultured Cytophagia bacterium | reverse complement strand
TAATTTCATTATTAATATTTTATGACGGGTGTCCGGTTGACCAACCGGACACCCCCCTGTTTTATCCATTGGGGGCTCACAGACCCTCACAACCCCGATCCAATGAATTTCAACAGGCAACCTGGACAGGTCATGTTGATGATCGAGAGCGTTCGAACGGCCGATGGATGACTCATCCCGAATCCCGACAGTAAAACACTATTTTTAGGGGAATCGATTCGTGTTTGCATTGTCAAATCGATAAACAACCAAAAAGGACGAATCGACGTTGACCGACACACAGCTCATTCAGTCGACACTTGAGGGCAATACCCACGCGTTTGGACTTTTGGTAAAACGCTATGAAAACAAGGTCGCGGGTGTGGTAATCGGAATGCTCGGACCCGGTCCGGAAGCAGAGGACGTGGGGCAGGAAACCTTTATTCGCTTTTATAAAAGCCTGAAACGGTTTCGGGGCGATTCCGGTGTGGGCACTTATTTGACACGTATAGCCATCAACCTGTCACTGAATGAGATCAAACGTCGAACGAAACGACGGGGACTGTTTGAACGCGAGGAAAACCTCACCTTCGAATCCCGCACCCAAAACGGATATGAACAACTTGAACTGCGCCAGGCCCTGCAACAAGCTTTTCAACAACTCGAACCGCATCATCGTAGCGTCGTTCTGCTTCGCCTGGTACAGGGTTACTCTACGAAAGAGACATCAAAGATTCTCGATATTCCCCTGGGCACGGTATTATCCCGACTGTCCAGAGCCCAGGAAAAATTAAAGGAACTGTTGAGCACGACCGCAGCGATCGGGTAAACCTTTTTTTACCAGCAGGAGTGATTATTATGAATCCTCGGATACGAGACATGCTTTACCGCTCCTATGACGAGTCTTTATCGGAACAGGAGCAACATGAACTGAACCAGGCATTGAACCAGTCTGCCGAACTGCGCCGGGAAGCTCAGGACCTCCGGGACATGAGACAAGAGCTTGGTTCGCTTCCCTCGGTTTCGTTTTCACAGGGGTTTTCGGATCGCGTTGTCAAAACAGTTGATCGTCTCAACCGGTACCGATCATCACAGCCGGATTTCGGTACCGCTCTCGTCTCGATGTTCCGACGGCTTGCGGTCGCAGCCGTGATGACCGTATTTACCCTCCTGTCCGTATACTGGATCAGTGACACCGCAATTTTACCCGACGGCGTCCAAAGCGTTTCCCAGATATCCATGGAGGAGGTATTGATTCCCACATACCAGGTCCAGCTGGAGGATATCCTATGAGTATTCATCTCAAAACAGCCCTGATTCTGCTTGCCACTCTTTTGCTTGGGATCGTCATCGGCGCCCTTGGCAGTATTGCCTTTCGTCGTCATCAAATTCGTTCCACCATTGCCGACCTTCGTCAGCGGCCCTCATTTCTCGACTATACGATGCAAATCATCCAACCCACTGAGACGCAGGAGGATACCGTCCGGTCCATATTGGTGGATCACCATCAAAAATTACGAAACGTGTCGATCAAACAACGGCGTGCGATGATTGCGTTGGTCGATTCCATGGAGGCACGTCTGCAAAGCGTACTGACAGAGGAACAGATGGAGCGACTGCGGCAGCGACGACAGAAACGACGACCTCCGCATTTTATCAAACCGGGAGACCGCCCCCATCCCCCACCCCATCAGGGAGAACCCGGACCCGGAGGAAGGCCCATATTGCCGCCCCCGCCCAGATCCGAGTGAGCGGTCTGACAAATCCAATTCTTATGGTGTCCGATCCGGTCAGGTGGTGACAGCCTGATGCAGCACCTGACCGGTGTCGATCTGTTTCCAATGGATCATCCTCCCTGTAAAAAACCATCTCGGTCCGAAATACGGACTCCAAGCCCAAAAATGAAGAGTTACCTTGACTAAAGACACAGCTTTGTCGAACAAAAAAATCATTGTCTCCGAATTCGGATCGCCTGCGGTCCTCAAGCTCATCCATGGCCCCCTTCCCGAACCTAACCGCGGACATGTCCGTGTTCGGGTCGAGGCCGCCGGCGTTGCATATGCGGATCTGATGATGCGCAAGGGACGCTACCCCAATCTCCCCCCTCTCCCTTTTACTCCCGGATATGATGCGGTCGGTATTGTGGACAAAGTCGGACCGGAGGTGCACCAGGTTCGGAAAGGAGACCGGGTGGGGATGATGACGGTCACTGCAAGCTATGCACGCTATGTGACCCATCCAGCCACATACCTTCTTCCGTTACCACAACACGGCAATCCAACTGAAATGGTATCTCTGATTCTTAACACCCTCACCGCGTATCAACTGCTGCATCGAAAAGCAAAGGTGACATCCGGAGAATGGTTACTGGTACACAGCGCAGCCGGAGGAGTGGGCACCGCCCTCATACAGCTGGGGCTTTTGGCCGGCTGCGACGTTTTGGCGACGACATCCTCCCGAAAACTGAACCACGTGCGACAGTGGGGAGCCATCGCTATCGACTATCAACAGGAATCGGTAAGCCGGGTCGTTCGAAAGCACCGACCCAAAGGAGTCGATGTGGTCTGCGACCCGATCGGCGGCAGTCATCTGCTCCACTCGTATCGCAGATTGAACAGCACCGGTCGTCTTGTCTATTATGGGTGGATGAAAGCGTTTCGTCATCGGGGACAGGATCGACATCGCCGACTCGGGATACACGTGACGTCTCTTTTGCAGCGATTCGGACACAAGCCTGTGTTGACCTATTCCATATCCGGAACCCGCGTAGAACACCCCGACTGGTTTCAAAACGATTTCAATCAGATCCGATCCCTTTATGAACGGGGAGACATTCAGCCGGTTATCGCCAAAACAATGCCCCTGGAAAAGGCCGGAGAGGCTCACCGATTGCTCGAAACCGGTGAAACGATCGGCAAACTTGTGCTGACCGTGGACTGACAGATCTGTACATCCGGTCTTTCCTGTAACATAAAGATTGCAAACTCTTTTATTTTTTGTTTTCATTTTTTTTCCTATCTTGTGATGACTGTTTGCAAAAGACGGGAATCAGGATTCAAGTCTATATCTGATCACTCCCGGAAAGGAATACGCGTTTTATTGTCTTACCAAACACATGGACCCGGGGATCTGACATCGGTGTCGAGAATACCCCAGGATTTCAGAAAAAGGAGGGATCATGCCTGTCAGCAAAGATTTGTTGGAGATTCTCTGCTGCCCCAAAACCAAAGTACCGGTTCAGGAGCTGGGAGAAAATAAACGATCCGCTCTCAACAAACTGATTGAAACCGGATCGGTAAAATTTATGGATGGATCGATCGTTGAAACACCACTCGAAGAAGCTCTCATCACCGAAGACGGAAAAACCGTCTATCGTGTGGATGATAACATTCCCATCATGCTGATCGATAAGGGCATCCCGGTCCAGGATCTCGACATCTGAAACAAAATGACGTCGGTTCAACCCGGCGGCTCTTCCCCCCCCTTTAATGCCTTTCCCCAGCCCAACAAAATCTGTTCCAGCTGCGACTAGTCAGCATCCCCTATTCTTTTTACAGGGATACAGGATGGGTCAGCAATATGAAGCCAAAAGAGATCCTTTGAAAAAAAGTTCTTTGAATTTTTTCAAAATTATTACTACATTTGACGTTACGATTTTAAGCCAAAAAGGATAGCTCTACCATCAGACCCGTTCAAAAAACCAGACAGGATATGTTATGGCCCTCAATACGGATATGATGGTATTCATCGTACAGGGTTATCAAACGATCATTGTGAAAGGATAGGGGATCTCTATATGACCGCAAAGAATGACAATCGTCACAAAACGGAACGCACCAAACACGATCCTGAACAGCCGGTTGAAACCCCTTTTACAGATGAGGAACTGGAGCATTTTCGTCTTCTCATTCTGGAAAAAAGAGAGGAAGCGAACCACCAGATCGAACATTATCTGAATCAGTTACAAAACGAAGCCACTTCAGATGAACAGGACAATGCCTACAGCTTTCACATGGCTGATGCCGGAAGTGACATGATGGATCGCGAACAGATGTACATGCTCATCGACCGACAACGAAAATACATCGGCTATCTGGATCGGGCACTGGAACGGATCGACAACAAGACCTATGGCATTTGCAAGGTCACAGGCAAACCCATCTCAAAGGAACGTCTGGAAGCCATTCCACACACCGAAATTTCGGTCGAGGCAAAACTTGAGGAAAAACAGCGACGATAACTCCCGGAAACGGACCTATCCTTATGCCCGATTTTTTGCTACAGATCGACCAGTCTCTTTTCTTCTGGATAAATCAGGGATGGGCGAATCCGATATTGGATTGGTTCATGCCGGTCATCACATTTAAAGAAAACGGCTTTCCGCTTTGGATAGCCGTTTATGTTTTATTGCTATGGAAAGGAGGCAAAAAGGGTCGGATTGCCGCGTTGTTGATCATTCCGGTCATCGCCCTGAGCGATCAGATGGCCGCATCGGTCATCAAACCCTGGGTCGAACGCATGCGACCGTGCGCCGCAATGCTCAATGTACGTATGCTGATTGGTCTAAAGACCTCCTATTCCTTTCCCTCCGCACATGCCAGCAATATTTTTGCCGCCGCCACCTTTTTTTCCGTCTTTTACCCCAAAGGCCGCATGGTCTATTTCACTCTGGCGGTCGTGGTGGGACTCTCTCGTATCTATGTCGGCGTCCACTATCCCTTTGACGTCATCGGCGGCGCCATTTTGGGGGCGCTCTGTGCATGGACGGTAATCTGGTTCTATCGCGGAAGCGAAACCATTATCGCCAAAATCCGTCAGGTCCCTCCACATCCTGTTGTCTGATCCGGAGACCAGACTCGCTACCAGGCCTCACAATGTGGCTTCAGGACTGTCGACGTGAGGAACGATCAGGTCCGAAGCGGCAACATTATCCTCCACCTGCGCTACGGTCTTGGCACCCGGAATCACTGCGTGACAGGCCGGATGAGAAATACAAAAGGCGAGACTGACCTGAGCAGGTGTATAGCCCGGATAGCGTTCAAACAGAGGCTGCATGCGGTCCAGTTGATCCAGATAACCCTCCAGCTTGTCCGGACTGAGATTGATGGAACGGTGATCGTCGGCCCCAAACCGGCTCTCCCGAGTGAATTTTCCGGTGAGAACACCGAACAAAAGCGGAATTCTGGCGATTACGCCGATTCCGTGTTTTTGCGTGACCGGAAACAACCGTTCTTCAGCCTGTCGCTCCAGCAGATTGTACCGTACCTGGAGACTGTCCAACAGATCGGCATGCTGTTCCACGAGAGAGGCATGCGCCGTTTCCTGAAAAGACTGGATACTCAGACCGGCATGGTGAATCTTGCCATCCCGCTTTAAGCGCTCCAAAGCCTCCCAGGGATCATCGCGCTGCAGTGTGTCCAGGTCCGGACTGTGCAATTGCAATACGTCCAAAGCATCAACACCCAAACGCCGCAAGCTCTGTTCCACCGCCCAGATCAGATAATCACGATCCATATTCTGACGGATGGGCCCCTCTCCCTCTCCATCGCGTCGACCGTTGTAAAAATCACTGCCCGCCTTGGTGGCGATGACCACACTGTTATGGTCCTTACGTTCACTCAATACCTCGGCGATCAATGTCTCGGAATGCCCAAAGCCATAGACATCCGCTGTATCGATGAAATTGACACCCAAATCCAAAGCACGATGCAGAGCCTGTTTGGACTGTTGATCATCGGTTTCTCCCCAATCACGGCCGCTGATCCCCCAGGCACCAAATCCCACAACGCTTATGTTTGGCCCCCGTGTCCCCAGTGGAACGATTTTCATAAACAACACCTCTCTATTATGTCATCACAGTGGTACCCGGTTTGTCAACCGGACATGAGTGATTTCGTCACCTAGATGTACGGATTATAGGCAATTTCCCAGAAAAATCCGTCCGGATCCCTGAAATAGCCGGAATATCCTCCCCAAAAAGCATCCTGACCGGGTTTTATCAATTCGGCACCGGCAGTGACCGCTCTTTCCATCATCCGGTCCACAGCCTCCGGCGATTCGAGATTGTGCGCCAGCGCAATCCCTTGAAATCCACTGCCCTCGGGAGAAATCCCGATATCCTCGGCCAGCTTGTCGCGAGGATAGAGAGCAAAGATGGAACCTGTCGTTTCAAAAAAGGCTATATCCTTAAAGTCCGGATTGCGGATCATACCAAGGCCATTCTCATAAAACGCCACAGACCGATCGAGATCGTCGACGCCGAGTGTTATCACAGACACCGAAAAAGACATATGTATCTCCTTTTTGTTCACCGGGTCCGACGCGATCCGGTCTATTCACTCCTTTGGGGTCTCTCGTCTGACCGTTCCCCCCACCACCAATGCTGCAGCGATAATCAGCAGATTTTTAATAATATATTGTCCTTCCAGAGTGGGTGCCCAGGGGAAATAGCCGGTCTGAAAGGTCACAGACGGCAGCAAGAAAAGAGGCATAAACGTGCCCACCATCTGAACCGCCAGCAGGGCGATAGCGATGCGTACCGTCTTTTGGAATAAAAAGGTGATTCCAATAGCCACCTCCCACCAACCGATGAGAATCACCCAGATACCCGGATCCAGCACCGGCATCACAGCCACAGTCGCCTCCACCAAAGGAGCCGCCGTAGAAAGACCGAGAGGCTTGAGTATACCAAACCAGATGAAAATAATTCCCAATGTCAATCGCAACGCCACCAGTCCCCAGCGCCGCATAAAGGCAATGATCGCACGGTCTATCGAATCCAGTCTGTCCATCATAATCTCATCCCACCCTCTTTTGAATATTAAATGACGTTCAAGTTCACCATGTGTTTAGTAGAATAAACGTATGAACAAAAATGACTATTCCATATGAGGCTCACCTACGCCTCCCCCTTGTCCCTGCGTTTTGAGATAGCGACCACCAGCAGAGCGATTCCGGCATCCGCCCGGGCCATACCGTTCAATACCGCGTTGTCGAACATCTAAAACAATCCGAAGAGGATCAACATCCTACCAATCAGCATAAACACCCTCTCGTCTAGCTTTCGCACGGCCATACTCTTTTCCTCCATTGTTAATCCAAACCTCTCATGACTGTTTCATATGCAGACTCGTTATGGATTGGTTTTCGGCTCGATTTCTACTGCAAAACAACCATACCGTGCTGCAGGGTCATTTTCAACACCATAGAGATGTTCGATTTTTTTATAAACAGCCACAAGCTTGTCCAACCAAATGGCGATATCCGGGGATGAATTGTATTTGCGATCCCGAATCAGGGTCGTCGTCTCTATTCGTTCCCTATCCAGGGAGAGGGTCGATACGGCGATATCGTGGTACATATATCGCGTGTCGGGATAATTCATACTGTATTTATAGACCAGCCAGAATTGATCTCCAAACTGTACCCCCTTGCCATAACGATTTTTCACTTGATCATTGATCAGCATCCTATCATGAAACTGTTGGCCGTCGAAAAAAACCGCATAAAGAGATTCCTTATCCATGCCATTGTGGCTGTAGGGTTGAAGGTCTGAAAACAATACAATCAACTCATCATCAAATAACGAGACGGAGGGTCCGTAAACATAATCAGTACCCGCATTGCGATAGACATAATAGGATGTATTGTCAGATCGAGCCTCGAGATCAAAACGGCGCAGTACAATCTGGGTGTTCCAGAGGAATCATCCGGTCCCACCGGGAAATTGATCGAGATGGACTGCCCACAAATCACCCCACCAGGCCTCAAGTCCACCCTCCCAGCTGTTTGCGCCCGGTTGAGCACCTTGTCCCCGGCACAAAGCATCAAACTGTTTGGTGGCAAAACCATAAACACCAACACCTCGGCGATAATAATTTTCGAACCGCTCAATCTCATCCCAGGAAATATAGAGCTTGTCGTTATACACCGTTGCATCCTGGATACCGACATATGTTTTGCTACGCTCCACAATTCGGATCTGATCGAGCAGCCGGTAATTGGAATCATAAACGGATAGATAGAGATCTCCCATTTAACCGTCGGGCTCGGTATAGACTTGTACCGAATAAAACCTGTCCTGATAGATCTCGATGGCTGGATAAAGCGATCCCTTGAGAAATCCGTTCAACCGATGTTCCGGAGAAATCTCATGATGCTGCCAGAGTTGTTCTTTCCTTGATGGCGTTGTCATGTTCACTACCGGACTCAGGCGTTGTGGATCCTCCTCGATGCGAACCCGGAGATCATAGGAGGTAGATGGTTCAAGAAAAATTAATGAACAAGGACGTTCATACACCTTGGAGTGGTCATGCCAGTGAGGTGTTCCAGAGCGACGATAGAACACCGTGCTCGATGAATCCGAATCGTCTCAGTCCAAAAGAATATGATCTCTTTACACCTGTTTGACTTCCAGATTGACGCCTCCATACCTACTATTCTGAATATCGTTTCGGGTACAGGCCGAGATTATGAACACAGTCAAAAACAGGACGAATAGGTATTTCATATGAACCTCACCAAAAATGATGTTTATTAATCTCTCATACCTGAACACTGCTGTCCTAAATAATCAAAATCATCATTGCTGTAAATTGTAAATATGGCATTTAACCCTATTTTTAAGCCAATCTATCAAAACAGGTCGACAAAAACAATAACACAGAGTTAATCAGAGAAAAAAATGAGGAGGCAGAGAAAATTCAATTCCAAAAGCGTTATTGCAACAGGATTTCTTTCGTTTCAAAAACATTGCTATTAGATCATCTCATCTCATTAATTCTAATTGGTTTAACAAGACACCCACAAAGAATGATTTTACAGTTTCAACCCATCCATACCCTTTATCTTTCTCATTTTATTCTCTGCGGTTCTCTGAGCTCTGTGGTTATCATTTTTTGGTTATAAAAGTCTATTTTGGACAAGAATGATACCTGAATAGATTTTAATAAAGACAATCAAAGCTAAAAGCATAAGAAGCTAGATTATGAAATGGTGCAGAAGCAGTAAAATAAATGCCCAGATTGGTTCACTGAGCATAGTAAAAGCAATAAACTGGACTTTTTTAATCATCACTTACATAATGTTCAAAAATTGATATTTTCACATTCTTTTCTTTTCATCTTGTTCCCTTAATTCTGTTCTCTGTTGTAGTATTTGAACGTTTAGTGTCAAGATTCAATAGTGTTTTCAATTAAACATCATAATATTTACATTCATCAATTCATAATGGACATTACAGATAAATAGGCAATTCGTAATAAAAGATATGGTAAAAAACAGTACTTTTTTAATTCAGTCAAAAACAATGTTGATCAGAAAAGCATCACACCTTTCATTTCAATAAATTATCGGAGATATTGTGTTTTGATATTCTTTTATGGTAGAGTCAAATATTCCTC
>CAYPUH010000182.1:0-9652 GCA_964413725.1 uncultured Cytophagia bacterium | reverse complement strand
AAATCATTTTTTAAGAGTATCTTGTTAAGCAAATTAAAATCAATGAAATGAACTGATTTAACAGCAATGTTTTTGAAACGAAAGAACTCTTGTTGAAATATCGCTTTTTAAATTGATTTTTCTCTGAGCAACTCTGTGTTATCATTTTTTTTGACCTGTTTTAACAGTTTGGCTCAAAAAATGTATAAATGCCATATTTTTAGATGATAAATATGATGCTTTTGATTATTTTGGACAGCAGGGGGTCACATATGCTGGTGTCAAAACGGATATGTCATCTCTTTTTGCAGAAAACTATAAAACGGTTGAACAACAAAAAAAAACTTTGTACATTTATTTGGTTTCACTGCAAATGAAATTGTCAAGTAATATATCCAGTGATACCATCCGTGGGCGCCAGGGGGAGCAGGATTGATGCGCGGATACCATCCATGCAGAGTTGGTTTCAGTATTAAAAGAACCGGGGTCATGAAAAAAAAGATTTCATCGCTCTGATTAACAGAGCATGGTCTTTTGGGGGCCCTGCCCGGTCAAACAGAGGAGATGAGTCATGGGAACCTGTATTCGACTGGGAGTTGGACTGCTCGCCATCGTTTTTGTCTCCTGTATGGGGAACAATACATCCGCTTCCCTTACCGAACGAACCTCCGAGGTACACCAGTACGCTTTAACAATTGATTCTCATACGGATACCCCTCTCCGCTTTATCCACGATAATTACAATTTTTGTGATCGTCATCAGGTTGCAGAGGATGGCAGCTGTGTCGATTTGCCACGAATGCGCGAGGGGCATCTGGATGCGGTTTTTTTGGCCGCATTTGTCAGTCAACGGGAACGGTCTCCCGAAGGGTACCGGTGGGCCAGAGAACGTGTCCTGAGTCTGATCGATCACACTCTTTTTCAGGTTGAACAGTGCAGTACCATGGCCTCTCTGGCGACCTCGCCGGATGATATTTTTGAGATCGTGAAAACAAACAAGCATGCCGTTCTGCTGGGAGTGGAAAATGGTTTTGCAATTGGACAGGATCTTGAGATGATTTCCGAATTGTCCCGACTCGGCGTTTCCTATATGACCTTGTGCCACTCGAAAAACAATGATATCTGTGACTCTTCCACCGATCCAAAGGGACCAGAGCACAGCGGACTGAGCGAGTATGGTCGTCGGGTGGTAAACGGGTTGAATCGGGCCGGGATTATGGTCGATGTGTCTCATATATCCGATCAGAGTTTTTATGATGTACTGGAAGAATCCCGTGCGCCGGTGATTGCGTCTCATTCCTGTGCCCGTGCACTGTGCGACCACCCGCGTAACATGAATGATTTGATGATCGAGACCCTGGCCGAAGCCGGGGGGGTGATTCAGGTGTGTCTCTTAAGCGCTTATGTCAAGACAATACCTGCCGATCCGGACCGGCAGAACGCCCTGGAGGGCCTGCGTAAATCGTATGCAGAGTATGGAGAGATGTCAGATACTTTGAAGCGACAGTATCATCAGGACAGACTGGAGATTGAACGGAGATTTCCAGCACGTCAGGCCACGGTCTCGGACCTTGTCGATCACATTGATCACATCGTCGATCTTGTCGGTATCGATTATGTGGGTATTGGCAGCGATTTCGATGGCGGGGGCGGATTGGCCGATTGTCGGGATGTTCGGCAGTTGAGCAATATCACCCGGGAATTGCTCAAGCGTGGTTACAGTGACCGGGATATTCAAAAGCTCTGGGGAGAAAATCTACTACGTGTATTCAGGCAGGCCCGGTCTGTTGCTTCGGAACAGTTTTATACGTCCTTGGACTTTATGTATGGCAGACGATAGAACCTCTGCAGCGGCTGAAACGAATCTGTTTTATATCTATATCCTCGTATGCTCCAACGACCATTATTACACTGGCTCGACGCGGGATGTGCACACCCGTTATCGATTACATCTAACGGGCGCAGCCCGATGCCGATACACCCTCAGTTTCCCACCCAGGCGACTGGTTTGTTGTT
The DNA here is from genome assembly GCA_964413725.1 of uncultured Cytophagia bacterium. Lineage (GTDB taxonomy): Bacteria > Zhuqueibacterota > Zhuqueibacteria > Residuimicrobiales > Oceaniaggregativiventaceae > CAYPUH01. The sequence continues at coordinate 7,657 of CAYPUH010000182.1, read as the reverse complement.
GGAAACTCGCGGGGAAACGGGGAACAGCCCTGCGGATTGAATCATGGATTAAAAAACAAAACCGGGCGCGTAAAGACTCTTTGATCCAAAAGCCTGAGGATCTAAAGCGATTACTTGAATTGGAGTGGGGATTCTGTCCCGCCATCAAGCCGCTGATACCCGAAGAGATCGACCGACTGAACACAGTGGGCTCATGACGTCTGGTATGGAATGCGTGGGGTCTCTGCGACCATACGACAGATACCATCAGGTGGTAAACAATTCAGGTGAATCTTTCTGTTCGGGCTTGTTTTTTTTGATCAGTTGGTCAAGAATCCGGGATCCTTTTTGTGTGATGTAAAGTGTTTGATATGGTTGCCGGACTGACGGATAGATGAAACCGTTTTCATACATACGATAGAGGTGCGAACGGATGTGAGTCGTTTGCATAAATGCAAAATGACCAAAGACCGGTACCCTGAATCCCTCATAGAGTGTCACAGAAGCTGTCCGGATACCACTCAGCAGGGCAGAGAGTTTGTCTGGTGTGAACCTGTGCGGCCAGCGGGCAGTACAATATAGTATAGCCACGCAAAGAGACCGCTTCCATAGGTCTTGGCTGTTCGACAGATCGATGTTTTGGGCCGCCCCGGAGTCGCGGTTCCGGATACAGACATCACAACAGGGTTGCTGCCGGATGTTTTCATGACTGTCAAAATATCGCATCAAAAATGCTCGACGACATCCTTTGGATTCTGCACATTTAATCATTCGTTCAAGTTGTCCACGTCGATAGCGACGACGTTGTATCATTTGTCGCCAGAGCCATAGGGTCTCCAGTTTATTCGGGAGGCCTTTATGATTTCCTTGATCCAGCGACCAGGCTTTGAACAGGGTTTGTGCGGTTTCAAGTTGTCGCGAGGTGATGGCCGTCGAGTGTTGCCGCGAATGAACAGTATCCGGATTTTTTTTGAAACAATGCTGGATTTTTAAAAGCATTGACAGGGAAAGAGAGGCGGACTGGATAAAAAAGTCCTGAATGGTCTTGTCCGCGGTATCGTATAGCAAAAAACACTCTGAAGCATCCCCATCACGTCCAGCCCGGCCAGCTTCCTGATAATAGGCTTCCACCGTTCCCGGAAGATGGTAGTGAATGATTCTTCGGATATTGGGTTTGTCAACACCCATGCCAAAGGCATTGGTTGCCACCAGAGTGGCATGAGGATTGTGCATAAATTGACTTTGGATCTGGTCGCGTTGTGCGTCCGGCAGACCGGCATGATAATAGAGGACGGATCGTTCCAAGGCACGGGAGAGAGAATCTGCCAGATCGACAGCGGCTGTCCGTGTTGCCACATAGATCAGGGTGCTGTCGCATGGGTGAGTTCGGAGGCAGGTAACCATCCAGGAGATTTTTTGTCGTTCTCCATAGCATGGGATGACGTGATAACACAGATTGGGGCGGTCGAATCCGGATACGATTCGTTGGGCATGGGGGATAGATAATTTGTTCAGGATATCGTCTTGCACCACACGGGGAGCGGTTGCAGTCAGTGCCATGACCACCGGGTATGACAGCTGATGTATCAGGTGACCGAGACGCAGATAATCCGGACGGAAGTCATGTCCCCACAATGAGATGCAGTGAGCTTCATCCACCGCCAACAGGGAAACGTGCTGTTGGCCTAACGCATCCATCAACGATGACTGTTGGAATCGCTCCGGAGCTATATATAAAAGTTTGATTTTTCCTTTTCGAAGCCGTGTCAGACGACGGCGTTGTTCGTCGCGGGAGAGTGTGCTGTTGATGCAGGATGCAGCAATACCCCGGTTACACAACTTTTGCACCTGATCCTGCATGAGAGCGATCAGGGGTGAGACCACTACTGTACAGCCTGGCAAGACCAGGGCCGGAAGCTGATAACAAAGGGACTTGCCGGTACCTGTGGGCAGGATGACCAGCACATTTTTACCCGCCAGAACCGCTTCGACCACAGGTATTTGTTGCGGCTTGAGTCGAGAAAAGCCAAAGCGGCTCTGGAGTATCTGCTGAACGGCTGGATTCATGCTTCTCTCGTCATGTTGGGAATCTGTCCGGCTCTTTGTGACCATTACCGCTTAAACCGCATGAGCGATTGGAGGGCGCGTCAATGTCAACTCTAACCGACTGGTTTCAGTCGTTTCGTACCGGAATTGTTGGAATCGACCAGGTGTTTCAGAGTCCCATGGGTGAACAAAGATTGCTCTATGCGGACTGGACTGCGAGTGGGAGATTGTATGCCCCCATAGAAGAAAAGGTACGTCATACGTTTGGTCCCTTTGTGGGAAATACACATACCGAAGACAGTGTGACCGGGACCGCAATGACGCAAGCCTATCATGAGGCGCAGGCCATCATCAAGGCTCATGTCAATGCCAATGAGAACGATGTGTTGTTGCATGCGGGATTCGGGATGACTGCTGCTGTCAACAAATTACAACGAATTTTGGGTCTAAAAGTCTGTGAACGGTTCGCATCCCGTATTGAAATCGATCCCGGGGAGAAGCCGGTTGTCTTTGTAACACATATGGAGCATCATTCCAATCAGACCTCTTGGCTCGAAACGATTGCTGATGTCGTTGTCCTCGAGCCGGACAATGATGGACTTGTAGACCTCAACAAGCTGGAGGAGGCTTGTAAGGCCCATGCTGACCGACCCTGGAAAATTGGCGCCTTTACAGCCTGTTCCAATGTGACCGGTATACAGACTCCCTATCACCAGATGGCTCGTATCCTTCATGAATATGGCGGGACCTGTTTTGTCGATTTTGCAGCGTCTGCTCCCTATGTTCCGATCGATATGCATCCCTCCGATCCCATGCAATGCCTAGATGCGATCTATTTTTCTCCTCACAAGTTTTTGGGAGGACCCGGTTCTTCCGGTGTGTTGATATTCAATTCAGAATTTTACCACAACCGGATACCGGACCATCCTGGTGGAGGTACAGTTGAATGGACCAATCCATGGGGAGAACGGCGGTATATTCGTGATATTGCCGCCCGTGAGGACGGCGGGACTCCGGGATTCCTGCAGAGTATACGCGCCGCTCTGGCCATCCGGTTAAAGGAAACCATGGGGATGACATCGATCAAAAAACGCGAAAAGGAACTGGTGCATCGTTTGTTTGCCGGTCTCGAAACCATACCCGGGCTTGTGTTGTTGGCCGAACACATTCGCGAACGGCTCCCCATCGTTTCGTTTTATCTAAAGTCAATCCATTATGCTTTGTTGGTTAAATTGTTAAATGACCGATTTGGTATACAGACACGGGGGGGATGCTCCTGTGCCGGAACCTATGGTCATTATCTTTTGCATGTGGATCCCAAGCAGTCTCATCTTATTACCGACTCTATCGATCACGGCAATTATTCAAAAAAGCCCGGGTGGATCCGGGTTTCACTGCATCCGACCACCACTGACGAGGAAGTGGAGACTTTGATCGACGCGGTGCAACAAGTGGCCCGACAGCAAAAAACCTGGAGTGAGGACTATGTCTATTCTGCGTCGCACAATCAGTTCAGACACCGATGTGAGTCCCGGCTTTACCCCCTTTCCGATGACGCGTTTCAATTCTCCTGATATTCAAGACGGTTGAAACAATCAGGCACTCAGTGTTTAAAAATAATTAAAATATACGAAAAAACAATAAAAAACTTCGAAAAAATAAACAGTAAATTGTAAATATAACATTAGATTCCAAAAAATTTAATTTTCCCTTGTCATGTATCATAAAAAAGGTTATATTGCTCACCTATGATAATGACAAACCCCCAAAAATATCCCATCATTTGGAATCAGTATCCCTTCTACTTTCTCTAGTGTCGTGTTTTCTAATTCTCCCGAATTAAATCCCCCATTCTCTCGATCTTCTATAGATGGATTCGGATAGAATCGTATAACGATAGTATCCTAATGAGGACGTTGGTATGTCTATTTTTAATGATAAACAGCAGGATTTGGCTGAAAAGATAGATTCTGATGTGGCGTTGAATCAGTGGAAAGACTGGAAATGGCAGCTTAAAAATTCCATCAACAAGATTACCACATTTGAGCACCTGACGGGAATCCGCTTTTCCGTGCCAGACCGCAAGGATCTGGAAAAGACTGTGGAAAAATTCCCCATCTCGGTGACTCCCTATTATTTGTCATTGATTGATGTAAATGATTATGCCAATGATCCCATCTACAAGCAGTGTTTTCCGTCACCCTCTGAGTTGATCCTAACCGATCACGATATGACCGACCCGTTGGCAGAGGATAAGGACAGTCCTGTACCCAATATAACCCATCGGTATCCGGATCGGGTTCTTTTTCATGTCAGCAACAAGTGCTCTATGTATTGCCGGCACTGCACCCGCAAACGCAAAGTGGGTGACATCGATTATATACCGAATCGTCGGGATCTCTGTAAAGGGTTAGACTATATCCGGAATACTCCGGTGGTGCGTGATGTCCTGTTGTCCGGAGGCGATCCGTTTTTGCTTTCAGATGGTGCTCTGGACTGGCTTTTGGGCGAATTGAGGTCGATTCCTCATGTGGAGGTTATTCGTATCGGCACGCGGACACCGGTGGTTTTGCCCTACCGGATCACAGATGATCTGGTGGCGATGATCAAAAAACATCATCCGGTCTGGATCAATACCCATTTTAATCATCCACGAGAGATCACGTCCTCCTCGCGGGAGGCATTGCGCAAGATGGCGGATGCGGGCATTCCGCTCGGCAATCAGAGTGTGTTGCTGGCTGGCGTGAACGACTGTCCGCGGATCATGAAGACACTGGTTCACAAGCTGGTTCAAAATCGCGTCCGTCCGTATTATATGTATCAATGTGATATGTCCGAAGGACTGGCCCATTTTCGCACACCCGTGGGCAAGGGAATCGAGATCATCGAGGGTTTGATTGGGCATACCAGTGGATTCGCCGTCCCGACCTATGTTATCGATGCACCCGGTGGCGGGGGTAAAATTCCGGTCATGCCGAATTATCTCATCTCATGGTCCACCAACAAGGTGGTTTTACGCAACTATGAGGGTGTGATCACCACTTATAACGAGCCTGATTCCTATGAACCTGTGTTTTGCAATCGCAATTGCGCAGAATGTTCATTACAGCTCAAGTTGAGCGACGCGGATGAATATAAAGCTGTGGGAATAGCCAAACTGCTGGCGGATTATCACGATACCATCGCTCTGGTCCCGGACAACAATGAGCGAATGGGGCGCCGAAACGACGAGCTGGAACACGATAACAGCGAAGGTGGCAACGGGAGACTCTGAGCGTTATGAATATTTTGGATTTTGCTGTTTTTTTGTTATATATGGCTGCCGTGCTGAGTGTCGGATTTTATTTTTTTCGAAAAAATGAGACCGGAGAGGATTACTATGTCGGCAGTCGGGCGATGAGTTCCCATCATGTGGGTATCTCTATTGTCGCCACCGATGTTGGCGGTGGATTTTCCATCGGTCTCGGAGGACTCGGTTTTGTCATGGGTTTGTCGGGCAGCTGGCTCTTGTTCACCGGTCTGGTGGGAGCCTGGCTCACAGCCGTGGTGATGATTCCCCGGATCAAAAAGGTGGATGCACTCAAGGGTATGACCACCTTTCCCGACTTTTTGCGCCATTCTTATGGAAACCGGGTTGCCCTGATAGCCGCTCTGATCTCCGGAATCGGTTATCTGGGATTTACCGGAGGCCAGATTCTGGCGGGTGCCAAACTGGCTGCTGCGACGCTGTTTTCAGAGTTGCCCTGGGATATAGAACCATTGCATTTTTCGCTCTATCTGATGACAGCGATCATCCTGATCTATACGGTGATGGGTGGACTCAAAGCTGTCATCTATACGGATACGGTACAATGGATTGTGTTGATGGCGGGGTTGTTGATCGCTGTTCCACTTTCCATTACCAAGCTGGGCGGATGGAACGAGATCCGTGCGACATTGCCTTCTGCCTATTTTACGCTCACCAATGTGAGCTGGGTACAAATCGTGAACTGGTTCGTGACCATTATACCCATCTGGTTTATCGGTATGACACTTTACCAGCGTATCTATGCCTGTCGCAATACCAGAGAGGCACAGCGGGCCTGGTTCATCGCCGGTCTGTTTGAGTATCCGGTCATCGCCTTTGTCGGTGTCACCCTGGGCATGATTTCACGCGTCTGGTTTCCGGATGTTGAGGCGGAGATGGGATTGCCGTTGTTGCTAAAAACTACCTTCCCCATTGGCATTACCGGGTTGGTGGTGGCAGCGTATTTTTCGGCGATCATGTCCACGGCGGACAGCTGCCTCATTGCCTCTTCGGGAAATTTTGTCAATGATCTGATCCAGCGCTATCTCATGCCGTCAGCACATCATAAAAAGATCATGATCGTCTCCCAGGTGGTTACGCTCTTGATCGGTGCCCTGACATTGTGGATTGCGAGTTCGTTTCAGACGGTTCTTGAAATTATTTTACATGCCTATGCGTTTATGGTGGCAGGACTGTTCGTTCCGACACTAGGTGCTCTGTTTTGGAAAAAGAGCCATCCTCTGGGCGCGTTTCTGAGTATGATTTTCGGGGGAGGACTCACACTGGTTCTGATCTTTTCCCGGTTGCAAGGCCCGTTTGGTTTGGATCCCAGCTTTTATGGCATCCTGGTGTCTCTGGTTATCTTTATAGTGGTATCTCTCGTGGCAACACCAGGCAACAAGCAGGACAGGAGGGTTTATGAGTGATGAGATCAAAGTCCTGGGCCATTCTGTCATTCAACATGGACCGGATAACGATCGAATTTATTTGATGAAATTGGCAAAAGAGGATTATCCTGAGTTGATTGAAACACTTGATCAGTTGGCTCAGGAAAATGAATACAGTAAGATTTTCGCCAAAGTACCGATCTGGGCGATGCCCGTGTTCAAAAAACGTGGCTATATAAAGGAAGCTTTTATTCCCGAGTTTTATAACGGTTCCACCGGTGTCTATTTTATGTCCAAATATCTAAAACGCAAGCGACGTAAATTGACGCCCGAAGAGGAAGCAGAAGTCCAAAAGATTATTCGCCTGACCAAATCCAAAGAGAAATCGGCTCCCAAAGCACCTGAAGGCTTTACCTTTCGGATTTTGACTGAGGACGACGCGGATCAGCTGGCCGAACTGTATAAAGTTGTGTTCAAGACCTATCCGTTTCCCATTTTTGATCCGGACTATATCCAAGAAACAATGAAGGAACATATCATCTATTTTGGGGCCTTTGCTGCGAATGACAACCTGGTTGCTGCTTCATCTGCCGAAACCGATGCGCAAGGGCTCAATGTCGAGATGACCGACTTTGCAACAAATCCGGAATATCGAGGTCACAGTCTCGCGTTATTACTATTATACCATATGGAACGTGAGATGAAACAGAGAGGATTTCACGTCACCTATACCATCGCCCGTGCTCACTCTCCCGGCATGAACATTACCTTTGCCAAAGCTGGCTATCAATATGGTGGCACCTTAATCCACAATACTCACATCGCCGGCGACCTCGAAACCATGAATGTTTGGCATAAACGGCTCTGACCGAATAAGCCACTTTGCTGGAACACGGTCATGGCTTTTTTGTGTCATGCCCGCATCATCCTTTAACATGGACCCCTAATAAAAACGAAT
>CAYPUH010000181.1:0-9664 GCA_964413725.1 uncultured Cytophagia bacterium | reverse complement strand
GCACACAAATTGACAAAATCATGTTGTCCAACTCGGGATCTATGATTCCCTCCGGGCTGGGTGGAGAAAATCAGACCGGTCTCTTTTCCAACATCACATCCAGCGCCGGTATAGCCTTCACCGAGGTTACCTTTTCGGAACAAGCTGGACCTGTAAAAATCCGTGCCTTTGCCCCCACCGTCCCGGTCAATAACGACACAGTCTTTAGCGTGTATGCGGATGCACTCGATCCGGTTACGTTATCACTGGCCTCCAATACAGTCATTCAAGGCGTAGCCGGGCAAACGCTGGTCGAGCCGTTTGCCGTTCATCTTCAAGACCCCTATGACAATGATTGTGTTGGAGAAGGTGTAGAGTTTCATGTCACTGAAGGTGACGGACGATTTGGTCAGGACAATACGATTATCGTCACCTCAAACGAAGACGGCATTGCGCAGGCCTATCTGACACTTGGCTACGATCCCTTTCCATCGACTGTTGAGGCACGGATTCCAGACCGGCCGGATCTTCCTGTATTGGAATTCCAGGCTGTAAAAGAAAACTCACCAGCACGAATCATCAAAATCTCCGGTGACAATCAAAAAGGGGTTGTTGCCGAACCGCTTTCCGATCCACTTTGGGTTCAAGTTCTGGATACAGACGACCAGCCCTTTGCCGGAACACCGGTCACGTTTTCCATAGCTGATGGAGGCGGTCAGTTGACAGGCGGGACGGACACTCTGGTAGACACCACCGACGCCGAAGGCTATGCCGCTGCAGATCTGACGCTTGGCCAACAGTCCGGAACCAATAACAATGTGGTTACCGTCGAGGTCCCCTTTAGCCATCCCACTCTAACCTTCCAGGCCAGTGCGGAACCCGCATCGGCATACCAACTGATCAAGATCGATGGAGACTTTCAGGAACAAAACGCCGGCTTTCCCTTTAAAGATTCTCTCAAAGTCAAAGTCGGAGACACTTACGGCAATGGCATCCCGGATTATGTCATTCGTTACCGCGTTATCGACGGAGATATCCATTTTGGTGGCAGTGATATACTGACCGATACCACCGACCAGAATGGTCTGTCGATCGTCGAACTGACTGCCGGTAACGAAATCGGTACCGCTCAAGTCCAGGTAGAGGGCGATCCGGCCCTTCCGTCCGGATCCCTCTTTTTTGAAACCCTGCAGACACTGCCGACAAAAGCTTCCACGATCCAAATTGTTGACGGACAGGATCAGCAGGCCGTTGTGGGTACAAAACTGCCCACTCCGCTCAGGGTTCGGATCACAGATCCATTCGATGTCCCTGTTCCAGACATACGGGTATGGTTTACGGTTTCATCCGGCGGGGGACATTTTGCAGGAAAAGACACGGTCAGTCGGATCACCAATGAGAATGGTTACTGTTCCGCATCTTTTACGATTGGAACCATTGCCGGAGTTCGTTCCAACGCGGTTCGTGTCACTCTCGACGACTCTTCCATTCCGGGCGCCACATTTCACGCCAGTGGATTGGCAGCTGCGGCATCTTATATGGAACCGTCAGGTCCCACAGAATTCACCGGAAAAGCGGGTGAGGGCCCCATCCCTCTCAGCGTCAGGGTTCGCGACGTCTTTGACAATCCCAAACCCGATCACTCTGTCACCTTTTCCTCCCAGGGAGCCGGTACTTTTGAAGGCAACGCCGGTACCGCCACCAGTCGTACCGACGCCAATGGCATGGCAATAGCAAACTTTTATATGGGAACCAATACATCTCGTACCGAAACGATTATTGCTACCTCCTCGGTCACCCCTGCCATCACCTTTACCGGTACCTACATCCCGGGTGAGCCGGGTAAACTCTTGAAACAATCGGGTGAGGAATTTGAAAATGTGGTTGCCACCACTCTTGACTCCCCTTTTGTCATCCAGGTGACGGATGATTATGATCTACCCAACTCTGGAGTCCTGGTCCGCTTCCTGGTCGTCGCCGGCGGTGGCCATATTGGCAACAATACAGAGTATTTAACCCCAACAGATGAAAACGGATTCGCTCAATGTTATCTGACACTGGGACCACAAGCCGGCATCATGAACAACAAGGTAAAGGTCTCGCTGGTAGAGTATCCCTCTGTGACACCGATTGAATTTGTAGCATCCGCTCGGGCAGACATTGCCGATCAGCTCCTCGTGGTAGGGGACTCGCTTTGGACTCCGCCCGTCCACTCTGTCGTGAATCCAACGGTCAAGGTGACCGATATCCGCGGCAACCCGATTGCGGATTTTTCCGTGACATTCACGGTAACCCATGGAGGTGGTACCGTTAACGACGAGGAAACGGTCACCGTAAAGTCCTCATCACAAGGCGAAGCCTCTGTGAGCTGGATGGTGGGAGATGTACCCGATAGCAACCGTGTCTCGGTATCTGCCAGTCGCAACGGGACCCCCCTGAATCACACCCCTGTCGAATTTGTCGCGGTGACACGCCCGGCTGCACCCTACTATCTGGAGCTGGTCTCCAGCCAGCGGGACACCGGTAAGATCGGACAAATGTTGGCAGATCCCATACAAGGCAAAATTACTGACGAGTATGAGAATCCGATCCAAAACCATCCGGTGGAATTCAGCTTGATCACCGGCAGTGGCACCTTCCCGGATACGGATCAGAATTCGATCGTACAATCCAGCAATCTCGACGGTGTGGCATCAACTTATTTTCAACTGGGAGAAGAGGCTGGCGATCGCATCATTCGGGTCCAGTCGACTTACAATGGTCAGCTTTTGATCAATAAAGAGATCAACAGTCAGTCTCCATTCTACGTCACGGTATCGGGCGTCCCGACGGAGGCCTACAAGATCACCGTTCTCACGGACACATTGATCACGCGGCCTGTGAAATCCCGTGTATCCGTGCAAGTCAGAGTTCTGGACAAGAATGACAATCCGGTGAGCAGCAGCCATCCCGTGCAGTTCCGCATTCTCGACGACACCAGCTTTTTGCAAGGAGACAAACGTTTCTTGATCCGCAACTCCAACTCCGAAGGTCTGGTGAGTATCGATTGGCTTTTGGGCCCGGAAGCCGGAGAGCGTATTAATAGACTACAGATTCAATCCGAAAACAACGTGGGTCCTCTGGTCAATTCGCCCACTGTCCTGTCGGCCACTCTCACTCCCGGCCAGCCCAACGCTGCCACGTCGGAACTCCTGACGGAGACCCCGGTGACCACGGGCACTGAGGCAGGTTCAGCCGTTCAGCTGACCCTCCGAGACAGCCACAACAATCCCATCCCTGGCTATGATGTTAAATTCAGTATGAATGGAAGTGGTGTAACCATTGAAAATCCCCCAGCGCCCACGAATGAGGAAGGCAAGGCCACTGGAAGAGTGTATTCCACCCAATCCGGACGCCGAACCGTCACGGCATCTCTGCTCGACCATCCGGTCTTTTCCGTGGGTGCGGATATTGAATTCCTCTCCGGGCCCGCTGCTGGGTTGACAAAAGCGGACGGAGATCAGCAAACCGGAAACATTGGCACCACTCTTTCAGAGCCGCTGTCCGTTCTGGCAACAGATACATTCGGCAATCCCGTCTCAGACGTGCCCGTACAATTTAAAGTGAGAGCCGGCGAAGGTCGTTTTGAAGAAAATCAACAATCCGTTTATAACACCCGGACCGATAGCACCGGACATGCCTGGGCCTCTCTAATCCTGGGGAATAACGTGGGAGAGGAGAACATTGTATTTGTCTCCAGTCCCGATCCACAACTGGATGACACACTGCCCTTTACCGCTTATCCAAAATCATCTGTCGCCACGGTACTGGAGCCCATCGGGGATACCGCCTTTACCGCAACGGTCCGGGATACCCTGGGCAAACCACTGTTCGTACGGGTACTGGATTCCCAGGGAAAAGCGGTGGCCGGTGTCACAGTTGAGTTCACCCCCCTTGAGTCGGACGCGCAAATACTGACACCCGGCAGCGCACTGGTATCAAATTATCAGGGACGCGTAACAGCACACTATCGACTGGGTGGACGAGCCGGAACTCAGACCGTGGTGGCCCGGCTAAACGACAACCAGACCGTCACCTTTACCATCACAGGCAAAGCGGCCGCGGCACGAAATCTGGTAAAATTGAGCGGTGATGAACAAAGCGGTACTGTAAAGACAGCCCTGGGCGAGCCCTTTGCCATTCTTGCAATGGACGCGGATCAAAACCCCAAAACAGACGTCCCGCTCTGTTTCAGCATCGAGGGCAACAAGGACGGAAGGTTCCTGAAAGCGGATACGGTCTATACCGATTCCGAAGGTGTGGCGACCAACACATTTGTACCGGGCGCGGAAGCCGGGGATTATGTCATCAAAGTGACCTCGAGTCATATTATCGATCAGACACTGCGGTTCTCCTGTACCATCAAACCGGCGCAAGCTGATTCGATCATGAAAATCTCGGGTAACAATCAAACCATGACAGCGGGAAAAGAACTGCTTCACCCCCTTGTGGTCAAGGTCGTGGATGCATATGGCAATCCAGTACCGGGTCATACACTCAGTTTTGCACCCATCCCTATTGGCGGTGGAACCGGAACAAGTGTGGGCGCGGTTGTACAGCCCGCTGACACCACGAATGAAAAGGGGCTGGCATCATGCCGGTGGATATTGAGCGTGACGCCTGGAACCAATCGTTTGATCACCGGTCTGGGACTCAAAGGATACCCGATCTATTTCGAAGCGACAGGTGTTGACAATGACTTTCCGGAATTTGTCGGGGTTCCCGGAGATACAACGATCTATTACAACGATTATCAGACAGAAAGCTTTGAATTGCCCATCGTGGTCCATGATGGTGACAATGATCCGGTCACACTTCAGGTCACAGGCCTTCCCCCGTCAGCAACCTGGGTTCGGGAGGGAGATTATCGGGCGCGGATCCGCTGGACACCACAGGCCTCGGACAAGGGAAACATCTATCATATCGAGTGCACGGCAACGGACAATCAGGGAGGAATCGGGCGCATCTCCATTTCTCTTCGGGTGGATGGAAATATGCCACCACAGATCATCTGGTATCAGCCTACAGAGCCAGTTTATGAACTCCCCTGGACTCAAACCGTATTGTTCTCCGTCAATTTCACGGATGCCGATGTGAATGACGTCCACCAAACCACATGGTACATAGACAACACAGTGGTGGCTGAAAACACCCTTCAATACCTGTTCGAATCGCTAAAATTCATCCCTGGCAACCACGATGTCCGTTTCGAGGTTACCGATGGCAAAAAAGTCACCAGCTTGACCTGGACGGTGGGCATCGTCACATCAGTGGAACTGAGCCGTTTTGAAGCGATCAGCGCCCCATACAGAGGAATCCGCATCGAATGGGATACGGCAACAGAAAAGAACAATGCCGGATTTCGGGTTTTGCGCAGCCTGTCGGAATCAGGTCCGTTTGAATCCTTTTCAGCACAAATCGATCCCAACAGCACACGTCGATACGCCGTTACAGACACCACAGCAGAAGCCGGAGCAACCTATTATTACCTGTTGGAAACAATCGACCACAATGGTGTTCGACAACAACATGGTCCTGTTCAAACAACACTGGAATTGCCCAAGGAGTTCAAGGTGCACCAGAATTATCCCAATCCCTTCAATCCGCAGACGCAGATTCGATTCCAACTGCCGAACGCGATCAAGACCCAGGTTATTATCTATAACATGGTTGGACAAACGGTTCGCACCCTTGTAGACGAGCGACTGGAGCCTGGCTACCACGAAATCCTTTGGGATGGACAAAATAAAAATGGAGTGCGTGTCGGATCCGGTGTGTATTATTATCGCGTTATCGCCGGTGATTATTCCGAAATCAAAAAAATGGCTCTGGTGAAATAGGCCAGCAGAGGCACATAACCCGTCGAGTCCCCGGGGGAAAGAGATCACATTCTCTTTCCCCTTTTTTTATGCTCCCGGACCGTTCTACGCTTCCGGAATTCTCCTTGTATATGGCAAGAAAGTTGCTATCTTTTGAATTCGTCATAAAAACAGGATAGTCTATGCCGTATGTTGGAGAAATCGCAGCCCTGACCGCCGCTTTTTTATGGGGCGGCACCGTACTCATTTTCGAAGCGACAGGGCGTCAGGTAGGTTCTTTTGTAACGAATCACCTCCGCATCCTATTTGGCTTGATTCTGTTGTGTGTGACACTATATATTCAGCGAGGGGTTTTCTTTCCCGTGTATGCGGGGTGGGACCAGAGTTTCTGGCTGGGATTAAGCGGAATCATCGGTCTGGCAATCGGAGATGGAGCGTTGTTTTGGGCATTGATCATCCTCGGGTCGCGTCGGGCCAGTTTGTTGTTGTCTCTGGCTCCCCCTTTTACCACGATTATTGGATGGTTCGTATTATCGGAGAGACTGGAAATTCTTGCATTGCTGGGTATCGCCCTCACCGTGGCGGGCATCCTCTGGGTGGTGAACGAACAAAATGTGGCTGAGCGCACCCACGGTTCTAAACTCAAAGGCGTTATCCTGGGGATCATCGCCGCCCTGGGTCAGGCTACGGGTGTTATTCTGGTCAAATACGGTCTGGAGGCCGACCTGGATGCCCTCTCGGCGACAATTCTTCGCATGGCTCCTGCCGCCGGGGTCATGACACTTGTCGCGTTTACGTCGCGTCAACTCCCCCGGATTCGCACGGCATTGACAAGCCCTTCAATACTAGTGGCCATCGTGATTGGTTCCTTTACCGGCCCCTACTTTGGGGTCTGGCTGTCCATTGTCGCGGTCAAATACACAGCTGCAGGAATCGCCTCCACGCTGTTGGCCACCGTTCCGGTGATGGTGATCCCGATGGTCGTGATCATACACAAAGTCCGCCCCTCCTTTCGGGCGATCGTGGGTACTCTCGTGACCGTCCTTGGCGTGGCCCTAATCTTTTTGCGGTAACCACAGCCTCCTACCCCCATAAAAAAAAGGCAGCCCGCTGGTGCGAGCTGCCTTGATATTACAATCAAAAAAAAACTGTATTAGAGCAGAGAGAAAGCGACGGTCAGACCCGCCATCACGATCGATACCATGGTCATCAGTTTGATCAGAATATTCAAACTGGGACCGGAGGTGTCCTTGAACGGATCGCCGACGGTATCTCCGATCACGGCAGCTTTATGCGCATCGGATCCTTTTCCGCCCAGATGACCTTCTTCGATATATTTTTTGGCGTTATCCCAGGCTCCACCGGCGTTGGCCATAAACACAGCCATGACAAAACCGGCTACCAGAGCACCCATCAACAGGCCCATGACACCGGGAACGCCAAAAATGACACCGGTTAAAATGGGAGCGATGATGGCCAAAAGAGAGGGAAGCATCATCTCTTTTTGTGCCCCCTTGGTGGAGATGGCCACACAGCGGGCATAATCAGGCTCGGTCTTGCCTTCCAGAATACCGGCGATCTCACGGAACTGACGACGGACCTCATCCACCATCGAGGCGGCGGCGCGTCCCACTGCATTCATGGTCAATCCACAAAACAGGAATGCCATCATGGATCCGAGGAACATTCCCATCAGGGTTTTCGGATTCATCAGAGTGACATCAAAATACCGCATAAAATCAAACAGGTCGGCCTGTTCCACGGATATTTTCATCACCTGCTCAAAGGCCTGAACCTTCTCGGGCAGCCGGATCAGACCAACTCTCAATTCCTCGACATAGGAAGCCAAAAGCGCCAGCGCCGTGAGGGCTGCGGAACCGATGGCAAAACCTTTACCAGTCGCTGCGGTGGTGTTGCCCAAAGAATCGAGGGCGTCGGTGCGGTTACGAACCTCTTCACCCAATCCACTCATCTCAGCATTTCCACCGGCATTGTCAGCGATGGGACCGTAAGCATCTGTGGCGAGGGTAATCCCCAACGTCGAAAGCATTCCCACCGCCGCGATACCGATTCCATACAAGCCCATAGCCATATTGGACAGGTCAAATCCGGACGCCGTGAGAAACGCCATCAAGGTACCCACAACAATCGCGAGAACGGGAATGGCTGTGGAAGTCATACCGGTACCGATACCGGAAATAATCACAGTCGCCGGACCGGTATCCGAACTACGGGCGATCGTTTGGGTGGGTTTAAAGGAAGAACTGGTAAAGAACTCTGTGGCACGTCCGATGATGATTCCAGTAATGAGTCCAATCACGATGGAAAACCAGATCCCCCAACCATTGGGCAGTTCCAGCAATTGAATGACAACCGCCGCAAAGACGACGATCAGGACTGAACTGAGGTTGATACCATTGCTCAGGGATTTTAACAAATCGCGTTGAGTGGCACCCTCTTTGGTTTTGACATTAAAAATACCGAGAATGGAAAGCAGAGTTCCAATGGCACCGATCACCATAGGAGCGATAACCCCTTTAAACTGGAGTTCAGGTCCGTGGTTCAAAAAGGCAGCAGCACCGAGCGCTGCAGTCGCCAAAATGGAACCGGCATAGGATTCGTACAGGTCAGCACCCATTCCGGCCACATCGCCGACATTGTCGCCCACATTATCTGCAATGGTGGCGGGATTGCGCGGGTCATCTTCGGGGATACCAGCTTCGACCTTTCCCACCAGGTCGGCACCCACATCAGCAGCTTTTGTATAGATTCCTCCACCGACACGGGCAAAGAGAGCCTGTGTGGAAGCACCCATACCGAAGGTCAGCATGGTGGTGGTGATGACAACGAGATTATGAGTACTTTCAACGACGGGATAGACAGCTGTGAGCACGAGAAACCAAAGCGCAATATCCAACAACGCCAGCCCCACAACCACAAGTCCCATCACCGCGCCGCTGCGAAATGCGATTCGAAGACCACTATCCAGCGATTTCCGGGCCGCATTGGCCGCACGAGCGGAAGCATAGGTGGCGGTTTTCATTCCAAAGAAACCGGCCAGACCGGAAAAGAATCCACCTGTCAGAAAGGCAAAGGGAACCCAATGGTTTTGCATATTGAGTCCATAGGCCAACAGAGAAAACAGAGCCGTGATGATCAAAAATACTATGGTCACCACTTTATATTGCTGTCTGATATACGCCATTGCGCCTTTTCGCACGTGTTCGGCAATGGTTGCCATCGTTTCCGTACCTTCGCTTTCCTTCATCATTTGCTTGAAAAAAAACCAGGCAAATGCGAGAGCAAGGATCGACGCGGCAGGTACGATCCAGAAAATTTGACTTAGCATAATCCTCTCCATGTTAGTTTAATCCAGTTATCCTTTCCATTCTATAGTCATTGAACTAGAATCCAAGGGTCAGCGCAGACCGCCACCAGGCATAGTATTGATCTTCCAGCTCCTTACGGGACGGGAAGGGATAGTACAGCAACCGTTTTTGCTTTCCCACAAAAAAGCCATTCTTGACGGTTCGGTAGAGAAGCTCTCCGCACAGGGTACGGTTGACCGTTTTGGTGGATTTCTCGGGTCGTTCCTGGAGTCCCACCAGACAATCGCGAAGATGGTCAAGATTTTTGTACGGCAGATCTTCCACCGAGGCGAAAACCGGATCGGAAGCCAGGTTTTCAAGAGTCAATTCGCAGAACACAATGGTGGGAACAGATATTCGACTTGCCGAATCGGTCAGAAAGGACGTGAATTCCCTGGGATCCAGGGAGCCTGTCTCTATACACATCTCCGAGCCCACGAGACTAAGGCGAATCTCGTA
>CAYPUH010000180.1:0-9734 GCA_964413725.1 uncultured Cytophagia bacterium | reverse complement strand
GGGTATCCAGACCGATGCGATCCAGGAGGGCATATATCAACACACCACTCACCATCACTTTTATCAGGGTAACCAACCACCGTCGGTTCTTCATTCCTTTGGGTGCCACTCTTCTCCTATTGTCTGGATGTCAATAAACAGACACGATTCTCCTCAACGGGCTATTCAGCCGACACAGTACTGTCCGAAGCTCCGGCATTTTCAAGAGTGAGTTTTTGGCGTTCAGCTTCCAACCGACGTCTTGCCTCTTGGTCATCCGGATGTCGCATGAGCCACCCTTCCAACAGCTCAATGGCTTCTTCATGCTGACCGGACTGGCTCAGAGCGGATACCAGTGTGGCATAAGAATAGGTGTTTTCCGGATCATTTTCGATCACCGTCCGCAGTCGGTTGATATATTCATCCCGGCGACCGGCAAGATCGTACATTTGTCCGATCTGCAGACTCAACCGGTAGTCGGGAATGGGCACGGTTTTCTCTGGCACTTTTTCTTCCATCCTGTCCAGAACATCGGCCATCCGGTCGTATTCCTGATTTAACAGATATTCACGTGCCAGTCGCAAAAAACCGGCGCGGTAATTTTGAAGCAAGCCCACAATGTTGTGATTGTAATACACATCCGGATCATCAAGGTTGCGGAGCTTAAATTTCTCAAACATGTTGGTCTGCAAGACCTCAGTATCGACATGTTGCACCTTATAAGGCATCAATCGGAAAGCCAACCCATCCATCCGCAAATACGAACCCAGATTCAGTTTGTTATCCGATGAAACGGTCACCGCAAAATAGACCGGGTATTTCCATTTGTTTGCATGCAGAATATTGAGAATCATATAATCCTGTACCCGTATGGCCTGGCCGAACAAAGTGGGTTCCACCTCAAAGGCGAGGGAACGGTTCACTTTGACATCCTCTTCACCCAATTCGTCCAGTTCCTGGCGGATGGAATCCTGCATACTGCGCGGAATCTCGAGACGAATGGTCTGTTTTTTCCACGGAACCACCTCCAGGCTTTCGATCACCTGATCACTCAAACTGATGGGAACCCGGGGTTCGCGATATTTGAGTTGTTTGATATACCAAGGTGTATTCAACAGACTCAGATTTACCACACGTACATCCTGGCGAATGCCTTCCACATACTGAAGATACCATAGGGGAAAGGTATCATTATCGCCATTGGTAAAAATGATCGAGTTGGGCTTACACGACTGTAAAATATTATAGGAATAGTCGTGGGCAACATAGTTCCCGCTTCGATCATGTTCATGATAATTAAAGGAATATAGATTGACGGGAGCGATAATAAAGAGGGCCACGGTGCACACCCCCATAAACGCCTTGCGTTGCCAGCCGGACTTTACACCTTCCTGGATCCATTCCAGGAGCGCCGTCAGGCCCATACCAATCCAGATGGCGAACGCAAAGAAAGAGCCCACATAGACATAATCCCTCTCGCGGGGCTGTGGATCCGGCTGATTGAGATAAATGATGATCGCGATGCCCGTCAGGATAAAAATCCCTAATATCATAAAGGCGTGCCGTTTATGCCGGTAAAAATGATGAACCATTCCCATCAGCCCCAGCAGAAAGGGCAGCGCAAACAGCCCCCTCGTGGACAGAGTCTTCTTGATGTACCCGTCCTCCCCAAGGGTTGTGCCCTTGCCGATGAATTGCCAGGCAAAATAGCGAATATACATTTTTTTGATCTGATAGTCCCACATGAAATCAAGCTGTTTACCCAGATTAAAAGTTGCATAATTGCGATTGGGATACTGGTGTTCGAATTGATATTCACTGGGCAAACCGGGATACCGACGTGGAAAGGTCCCCCACTTTCCATATTGTTCTCGGTTGAGATATTTTACCATGTTTGTAATATTTTCCGGATTGTTCTCATCCACTGCAGGATCGAGTCCGGACCGAATATAAATCAGGGTATAAGTGGAATAGCCGGTAATGACCAGCAGAACGGCCATCAAAGCCAGACTCAGGACCTTTTGATGGTTACGCAGGGCGTACAATATTGCACCGATGAGGGCAAGAAACACAATAGCCAGAGACCAAATTCCCAGTGCACCGGCCATACGTGGAATCCATTGTACCACGCCCGGATAGATCACGAAAAAGCCACCGGCCACAATGAGCGCAAATGTTATCAGGTTTTGCACGGTAACTTTTTTATTGTGACGATCGAGATAGTGATAATAGATCAGCAGAGAGATCGCCGGCAGACAGAGGATCATCAACAGGTGGACGCCCATAGCCAGACCGACGAGGTAGGCAATAAAGAGGAGGTACCGTTCCGATCCCACCTGGTCGGCCTTTTCCAGCCAGATCAGAATCAACCAGACAATGATGGAGGTAAAAAACATGCTGATCGCATAAACCTCTGCTTCCACCGCATTGAACCAAAACGTATCGGTAAAGGCATAGGACAGAGCCCCCATAAGACCGCTGGCCACGAGAATAAAGAGATCGCTGCTGTTCTTTGGTTCACCTCTCCACTGTTTAATCAATCTGACGATGATCAGATAGGTAAACAGGACGGTAAATGCCGAGGCCAGGGCAGATATCACATTGACCCGTAGCGCGATATCCTCGACGAACGGTATCATGCTAAACAACCGTCCGATCAGCAGATAAAAGGGGGCCCCCGGAGGATGCGGGATGCCGAGGATATAGGAACAGGTGATAAATTCGCCACAATCCCAAAAAGAGACTGTGGGTGCGATGGTCCGAAGATAGGTGATGAGGGCGACGACAAAGGCCAGCCCGGCAAACACCGCGTTGATACGTTTTTGATTCTGCATGAGATCTCCACCGTCTATTGTTTTATCGTCTTCTGCAACAGAGCCAAAGCCGTTCTCGCAGAGTCGTCCCAACGGAACGATTCAGCCCATTCTCTTGATGCTCGACTGAATTTTTGACGTTTCTGGTCATGGATCAGCAAATCAAGAACCTGTTGTACCATCTGTTCCGGTTGATCTCCCGGATAGAGAAAACCGGTTTTACGATGTACCACGGAATCCCGGAGTCCGGGCGAATCGGCAGCCACAACCGGGTTGCCACAGGCGTTGGCCTCTATCACCGTCAATCCCCATCCCTCTTTGGAAGATGGATTGACAACCAGCCACATTTGATTTAAAAGCCTGATTTTTTCCTCATGAGAGACATGTCCGGTAAACCGTACCGATGCTTCCAGCCCCCGTTCACGGGTCAGGCGTTCCAGTTCGCTCCGATAGTCACCATCGCCGACCACCATCAGACGTGCTCCCGGCAACGCATCCAAAATTTGAGGAAACGATCGTATAATCTGATCGATACGCTTGTATCGCTTTAGTCGTCCCACATATCCAACAAGGGGTGCAGGATCTTTCCATTCCGGTTTTTGGGGATAACGATCCACGTCAACCCCGTTGGGAAGGAGATCGATGGGTCCGCGAATTCCCAGATCAGATAATTCCGTTCGTGTACTCTTTGAGACCACTGCAAAAGGAGTCTTGCGATACACATACGGAATCAACCGCTCACTCAAATAGACATAAGTGGCCGGCACCACAGAGGTCTCCAGATAGATACTGTAGCGAAACAGATGGTGCACGATGGCCAACACAGGCTCCCTGACAAAAAGTGGAGCATAAAAGGGAATCTTGTTAATATCATCCACCACCACATCGTATCGATCGTTCCGGCTCAACTCCCGATAGGCCCGGGGAGCGATCCAGTTAAAGCCATTTCGGCTGCCCCGTCTTATAACCCGGATCCCGTCGATCCACTCTGTCTCAGGGGCCGTGTCAAAGTGACTGCACAACAGGGTGACACGATGCCCAAGCGCGACAACGCGTTTGAATATTTCATGAAAATGCACTTCGGCACCCCCTCCAAGGGGATGACGAATATCCTGCCAATTGATAGCAAGTATGTTCAATCCGGAGGCCCGACTCATTTCCGCGCAATGACACCGATATCCATGACGGTGTTCAGCATCCAGTTTTGCCGTAACAAAAAAGATCCAAGTCGTCGTCGTATCGAGTGTATCCCCGGAATGCGGGGTGGATAAAGAGGCAACTGCAAACCAAGTCGCTTGGCAATCTCGCGCGTTACCCGGTAGAAAAAGCTTGGATGCATCCAGTCTCCATACGTTCTTTCGATGACGAAACCATTTTTTTTATACAAGGTGCTGAGTTGACGGCTCGAAAATTCCGTTTCCCAGCCGGCAAACCAGCGGTCCAAGGCAATCAAAATATGCTTTACCACCGTATAGAGATGATATCGCTGTGGAACATCAGCCAAAGCAAAGGCTCCGGGCTTGAGTACACGGTGGGTCTCGCTGACGATCCCCGAAGGATCCTCAAAGTGTTCCAAAAGGCCTTGATGAAATGTCACATCCAGGACCTCATCCCGAAAGGGCAGAGAAAAAGCATCGCCCTGTACCAGATGAACGGGTTTCTTTAGGTCGCGGGATAACTTTTGCATCACACGCAGTGAACTCTCGGCATAATCCAACAGAATAACCATAGCCCCCATATCGACGAGGCGAAAGCCATCTCTTCCGGAACCTGCACCCACCTCCAGAACGTTTTTATCGTTTAGCTCTTCGGTCTGACGCAGCTGGGATATGATGCGGTCGGAATTGGAATAGACCGTTTCGATAGATGAACGTTCATCCCAAAAGGACTCCCACACTTCACGGCGATGTTTTGACTGTGCGTTTTTCATAATCATCATGTCTTCAATATCGTGGCCAGACTTGACCAGGTCCTCTAGCATATACGATCACGCCCGCCACGGGTTCCACATGGGATCAAGCGACCCATGAGAGATTGTCAGCCTGATCACCAAAGAGTCGCTGTGCCTGTCTTTTGACAATACCGAGTTCCGGGTGTGACAGGTCGGGATAGCGTTCAATCAGCTCAAAGGCATCGTCCCGCGCCAACTGCAGCAAATGGAAATCCCGTGTGATATCTGCCACTTTTAATTCCGGCAAACCGTGTTGTCGGGTTCCAAAGAAATCGCCCGGACCTCGCAGTTGTAAATCCACTTCAGAGATTTTAAAGCCATCATGGGTAGAGACCATGGTATCCAGTCGTTTTTGTGCTTCCTCGGTAAGGTCGCCATAACCCACCAGAATACAATGAGACTGTTTCTCGCCTCTCCCCACTCGGCCACGTAATTGGTGAAGTTGTGTCAGACCAAAGCGTTCGGCATGTTCAATAATCATAATGGTGGCATTCGGTACATCAACTCCCACCTCGATCACGGTTGTGGTGACCAGAATTGACAGGTCCCCCTCTTTGAATGCCCGCATCACCTGGTCTTTCTCCTCAGCCTTCATCCGTCCATGAATCAATCCCAAACGATATCCTTTGAAAAAGGTCTTGCACATGATATCATAACTGTCCACCGCCGCTTTCAAATCGCTCTTTTCCGAACCTTCCACCAGCGGAAAAACGATATATGCCTGCGCCCCATGGTCCACATTTTGTTTCAAAAACTGATAGATCCGATTCCGACGTCCCTCACCCCGCCAGTACGTCTGTATCGGTTTGCGTCCCTTTGGCAGCTCATCCAATACGGATGTATCGAGATCGCCATAGAGGGTCATGGAAAGCGTTCGGGGAATCGGCGTGGCAGTCATAACCAGCAGATGAGGATTGACACCTTTTTGATGTAACAGCGCTCGTTGCAACACGCCAAAGCGGTGCTGCTCATCGATGATGACCAGCCCCAGCTGGAAAAACTCTACCGATTCCTGTATGAGAGCGTGCGTCCCAACAACAACATCAGCCTCGCCCATTTTTATAGTGTCGAGAACATGTTCCCGTTCGGCTCTACTCTGTCCACCCACCAACAACATCACCGTTACCCCAACACTTTCCAGCCAGGATCTGAGGGTCAGATAATGCTGTTCCGCCAAAATTTCCGTGGGAGCCATCAGCGCGCTTTGCGAACCATTTTCCACCGCGATCAACATACTGATGACGGCCACAACCGTTTTTCCGGATCCCACATCGCCCTGAAGCAACCGACTCATGGGGCGTTCCGTCTTTAAATCTGCCCGTATTTGATGCAGGACACGTTTCTGTGCATCGGTAAGATCAAAGGGTAACCGGTGCAAAAGCTGTTTGATGGTGTCACCCACCCGATCAAAAACCGGAGCAACCCCTGTCTGACCCTGTCTCTGTTTGCGGTGCGCGATGATCAATTCCAGATAAAAAAATTCTTCATAGGCCAGACGTCGCCGGGCCTGGTTCAGCGTATCAAAATTCCTTGGAAAGTGAAGATTTTCCAATGCATCCAAGCGTCCCATGAGATTGTGCCGCTGACGCAACGCTTCCGGCAACGTTTCGTCAATATAGGCCCGATTCTCTTTGAACAGCTGGTGGATCAGACGGCGAAAACCGCGACTGTCCAATCCGGTTCGTCGCAATCCCTCGCCGGAGGGATAGAGCGGAATGATTTTTCCGGTATGGATCCGGTTCTCTTCACCTGCTGCTGTGAGACGATCGAATTCGGGATGGGTGATCTGAGGCCCTCCGAAAAAATTAATCTTTCCACTCAGGGCCAGCCATTCACCCACTGTAAACACTTTTTGCCAGTAACTCAGACGCGAAAACCATACACAGGTCAGGGTGGCGGTTCCATCGCTGACCCAAAGCAGAAACCGGTTGCGCCGGCCTCGTTTCACCCCCATCCGCACAACCTTGCCATATACCGTGGTCTCCTCGCCCTCACGGAGACTGGAAATCGGAGCGATGGTACTTCGATCCAGATACCGACGGGGAAAATAGGAAAAAAGATCCCCAAGGGTACGGACTCCGACCTCGTTCAAGAGAGCCGCTTTTTTGGCGCCGACAGATCTGAGACGATCGATGGGCTGCTCCAGATGCCGTTTTGTCGTCATGGCACTCATTTGAACGAAAAATCCCCTCTTTCAGATCCCCTGGCCGGCGATTACCGGGTGATGATAGCGGTATATTCCAGGGTGGTCTGTCCATCCTCCGGAACGACAGCTTTAAAGTCCACCCGTCTGGCCTCTCGCTTTGCAATTTTTGGTGGTGTCCCGACAAACGTGTACTCACCCCAAAATCGCTCTATGACATGTATCGTGACCGGATTTTTTTTGTGATTGCGCAATGTGATGGCCACAGTTTGGCGTTGAGTCCGGGGTCCCATCTTTTCTGACTTTTTGACGATGCGTTCGCCAACGATATCAAACGCGTTTCCGACCTTTATCATGACTTCTTCGTCCACCGGAGTGTGATCGATACGATCTTCGCCGATAAACTGTTGAGATCCGTCGTCATCGCGCTTGTAGACCCGGATAATCCCTTTGGGCAAAGGCATACCCAGGCCGAATTCCGAGCGGTTTACGAACCGAAGCTGCACCTGGACATCCTCGGGTTGGCGCTGTCCTTCATACACATACCGTTTGTTCACGTCCGTTGGAGTGGGAGGAAACAATGAAATTTGTTTCATCTGTCGGTCACGGATCGTGGCGGGCCGGTTTAATGTATAGAGATGATATTCAAAAAACGCCTTTTCTTCAAACCGAGAGGCTTCTGCAGTCACGGCATAGTCAGATCGGGCCAGCTGCTTTGGCGCCTGGGGTTGGGCACGGCTCACATCCCCGGCGACCACCTTGATTTGGGCATCCTGAAAGGTCGCTCCCGACCGATTGTTGATGGTGACCCACGCGCTCAGATCGAGAGAGCGATCCTCCTCTCCCACCACCGCCACATAATTGCTGTGCCAGTTCATGCCACTGGTCAGATAACTGATCTCACACTCTCGCTCCCCTGCCGCATCACTGACAACATTCCAGACCAGTGTGGGACGGGTCTTCAACCCCTGCGGCATGGCCGGGAATTCGAGACGTGTGATTTGATCGGACTTTATGACCATGACTTTGCCGCTCGAGGTCATCAAAATCACATCACCCGACCGGGCATTGGCCAGGGTACCCGTATAGACATTGCCCTGCTCTGTCTGGACCACGACAGATTGATCGAGATATTTTTCAAGCAGCCGTTCCGTCCCGATCAGGTCATATTCAAAATTTTGCTCCAACAGCTGTATAGACCCCGGATCGGTCAACGGTTTAAAGGAGACAGAAGTGGGATCGATCCGGGCGGCAACATCGGTATAGGATAACTGATGCTGGCCTTTCTTGACGTCCAGTGATCGTGTCTCCCGGATCAACGCCAAATCATTGTTATAAACCGTAACCGAGACTTTGGCCAGTGCGGTTACAGCCAGCATCAGACCGATGAGTACTGCAAACACAATTGTTTGTCTCATGACATCTTCGCTCCCGGGTGTTTGATAGCACCAATGAATACACCCTGGTTTTAAATTTCCACCGCTTCCTCCGGGTTGCCTTGAGGGAGCCACATGAGCTCGAGTGCTGTTCACCAAGACCGGTTCCCCGCATGGGTAAGGCCAAGAAAAACGCCATTTTGTGATAAAAATGACGTTTTTCATGTACGATTACCCGGTGATTTGTTGCAAATTTTTTCTGAGCTTTTTCACGTTTTCCTCAAAGGCAACTCGCTTTTTTCGCTCCTTGTCCACCACGTCTTTGGGGGCACGGTTGACAAAATTATCATTGCTCAATTTATTTTCCAAGCCCTTGATTTGATTTTCAAGGCGATTGATCTCTTTTTCGAGTCGGTTCTGTTCCACCTCCACATCGATCAGATCGGCCAGAGGCACATAACATTCCAGGCCCTGAACCACAGCACTGGCAGCGGTTTGCGGTCTCTCGGCCTGAACGTGAATGGACCCGATGCGGGCCAGTTTACGGATATAGAGCTCGTTAGTTAAAAGTGTACCCAGGGCTGCATTATCCGTCTGTGCGATCACCAGCTCGGCTTCCTTGGCAGGGGGAATATTCATCTCCCCGCGAATATTCCGGATGGCGCTGATGACCTGTTGAATAATATGGATTTCATCCTCTGCAGTGTCATCCAGTCGTGCGGCGTCGACGTTCGGATAGGGCTGTACCATAATCGATTTGACCGAATCGGTATTTTCCACCACCAGATCCGGCAATGCCTGCCAGATTTCCTCTGTGATAAACGGGATAAACGGGTGCAACAATCGCAGTATACGATCCAGAACGCCGACCACCACCGACCTGGCCACCTGCTTATCCGCGTCATCATCACCATAGAGACGAGGTTTGATCAATTCCAGATACCAGTCGCAAAATTCCGACCAAACAAAATCGTACGACGCATGAATGGCATCGTTGAATTTAAAGGACTCGATGCTGTTCTTCATTTCCAGAATCACGCGATTCAGACGGCTTAAAATCCATCGATCTGTGACATCCAGAGAGTCGGAATCGATGTCATCCAGCGGTTGCAGCGAACCCTCCAGATTCATCAGAACGAAGCGAGCGGCATTCCAGAGTTTATTGCAAAACTTTTGTCCCATCTCCACCAGAGTGTGGTCGAAGCGAATATCTCCCCCCAGGGGTGTAAGATAGACCATCGTCAGACGCACCGCATCCGCACCATAGGGAGGGACACCTTCAGAATAGCTCGGGTTGCTGGAAGCAAAGTCTTTCAGAGTATCCTTGTCGGCACCGTTGATCAACCAAAGGGGGTCGGGTGAATTACCGAGGGATTTGGACATCTTGCGATTGTCCATATCCCGTATCATACCGTTAAAATAGACATCGGTAAAGGGAATATCGTCCTTGAATTCCAGAGATGCCATAATCA
>CAYPUH010000179.1:642-9752 GCA_964413725.1 uncultured Cytophagia bacterium | reverse complement strand
TTGCTGCTCTGCGACGTGGCCAACAAGCGCATGCAATCCCTGCTCACCAACACCGACCGCGCCGGACTCTGCAACAGCATGGTCCTCAATGTGCCCGGTCAGCGTCTGGGCCGCTGGATGCCCGAGTCCTTTGACAAGGTGTTGCTGGACGCCCCCTGTACGGCGCTGGCCAAGACCCGCAAACAGCTGGAAGCGGAACGCCGCTGGTCCTATTCCGCCCTCACCCGTCAGGCCAAAAGCCAGTTTCACCTGCTCACCGCCGCCCTCAAGGCGGTAAAAGTGGGTGGCCTGGTGGTCTATTCCACCTGCTCGCTGTCGGTGGAAGAAAACGAAGCTCTCATGGATCAGTTGTTGTCCACCTACCCGAACCAGGTGGATCTTGAACCCGTACCCTTTACCCTGCCGGATGTGTATGACACCCGTCACCACACTCGTATAAACAGCCGGAAACTGGATAGCCGTATCCACCGCACCCTGCGTATCCGCCCCTATCCCGTACCGGTGGAAAGCTTTTTTGTCGCCCGCATCCGCAAACTCGCGCCCCTGCGCCACAATCCGGGCCCAATGCCGGACTCGAAACCGCTGCTACCCCCGGATGATCCTGCCATCCAGCCGATTCTTGAGGAGCTGGAACGGGTCTGGGGACTGGATCCGGCACGATTCGAGCCCTATCGCTTTTATACCACCCGAAAACGGCTCTATATGGTGGATGCCCATTGGCAACAGCTCTCCCTGGACGGCTTTGTCAAGGCCGGACTGCCGCTGGCCATCCAGAAATTCCAGTCCTGGAAACTGACCACCGCCAGCGTACAGCTCCTGAACCGCCACATCACCCGGTCACTGCTAGAGCTGAACGATTCCGATCTGGAAAAGCTCTTTGCAAGAGGCAAGATGCCCTGGTCCGGCGCCCAACCCGGTTACTATGCCTTGATGGTGGACAGGGAACGTGTGGCCCTGGTGTCGTTTTTCGACGGCATGCTCAAAACCCATCTGCCGCACGAATTCGATTTGATCCGCTAACCTCACCAGACTCAAGTACCTGCCACCGCTTTGCTTGACTTTATTATAAAATTTGTGTAAACTGAATATCTATTTAAAATCACCAGTGTCCGATCGAACGACCGGACACACCTCAACAATTCCATTAAAATCAATTTATTATGTTAGTTAAAAATCAGAATCGACTTGAATCAAATTTCACGAAACCATTGTTGTTTATTATATAGTTAAATTAGTTGGTGTCCGGTAACCGGACACCAGTGACTCTTCCCAAAAAAAGATTAGGGTCCCAAAAAAATAACCACCGAGTTCAGAGGAATACAG
Organism: uncultured Cytophagia bacterium; assembly: GCA_964413725.1. Taxonomy (GTDB): domain Bacteria; phylum Zhuqueibacterota; class Zhuqueibacteria; order Residuimicrobiales; family Oceaniaggregativiventaceae; genus CAYPUH01. The sequence goes on along the minus strand of CAYPUH010000179.1, from coordinate 8,429 downwards.
AGAGGCATGAATCTTGAAATTTTTCTGACTCGATAAAATCAATGTTTCAACCTTTTTTCCCACGAGTCAAGCTAAAACAAAAAATTAAATTTGTCTCTCATTGGGACATGGATTCTGTGTTAACAGAATCCCTCAAAATCTATCCCTTTGATTTTATTTTATTTGCATCAACAGATAATTTCACCCCCGGATTCGGTGCAAAGCACAGAATCCGGGTTTGGAATTGTTGGTGTTAATGAGATGGTGGTTCAACAATTTGGACGTTTTCTCAAAGCGTATTCTCTGTGTGGTCCTGGTTTTGTGTGAGACATGCCGTTCTGTGTCAATCTGAAATCTGTACACCTTATGTATTGATAATATAAAGGATGTTCAACCATGTCGATCGATGCTGCTTCCGTGGAAGCAACCTTTGAAGAGATGCACAAAAAGCTGCACAACGTGGTACCCGAGGCCGAGTTGCGGCACAAGGCGGAGCTCGCCTTTCAGATCAATCAGCTGAAAAAAGAATGCAATGCCCTCATTCTGGGCCACAACTATATGGAGCCGGCGCTCTATCTGTCGGTTCCGGATGTGGTGGGCGACTCGCTGGAATTGAGCCGAAAGGCTGCCGAGACGGACAAGGACATTATCGTCTTTTGCGGCGTCCGCTTTATGGCCGAGACCGCTTATATTCTCAGTCCGGACAAAACCGTGCTGCTGCCCGCCAAGGAGGCCGGATGTTCCCTGGCGGCCAGTATCACCGCCGAGGATGTGCGTGAACTCAAATCACAATATCCCGGTGTTCCTGTGGTCACCTATGTCAATACCTACGCGGACGTCAAGGCCGAGAGCGACTATTGCTGTACCTCCAGCAATGCCGCCAAAGTGGTGGAATCGCTGGATTCGGATAGGGTGATTTTTTTACCGGACGAGTTTATGGCCAAGAATGTGGCCAGAGAGACGGGCAAACGCATCGTCTTTCCCGTCAAAAATGGTGCGGGGCTGCGCAATGCGGATCCGGCACTGGACTATGGCATCATCGGCTGGCAGGGCCGGTGTGAGGTACACGAACAGTTTACCGTCGAGGATATCGAAAACGTCCGCCGGCAGTTTCCCGACGTGGTGGTGCTGGCACATCCGGAATGCAGTCCCGAGGTGGTGGAGGCATCCGATTTTTCCGGCAGCACCTCGGCGATGATCAAATACGTACAGGACGTCAAGGCTCCCCGCTATCTCTTGCTCACCGAATGTGCCATGGGCGACAACATCGCCGCGGAAAATCCGGACAAGGAGATGGTGCGGTTGTGCAGCGTGCGCTGCCCGCATATGAACGAGATCACCCTGGAAGAGACCCTGGAATCGTTGCAAAAAACCCAGTATGTGATCACCGTCCCCGAAGAGATACGCGTGCGTGCCAAACGCGCTGTGGATCGGATGCTGGCCATCGGCTGATCCATTTCCCACACCCGTTTGTCATCCCCTCCCTGCGGTTGTTTGCATGGAGGGGATTTTTTTGGGAATGATATGGCTGGTTATGCCGTTACCCCCACGGAGACGAAGAGAAGGAGAGACTAAGGGACTGGGAGAAAAAAACATTCATATACAAAATTGTTTTCTCTTTGTCTCTGTATCTTTCCGTCTTTGACTTAAAGTCCTCTATTGTCTTTTACAGCGGGTATACAGCAATCAATTCATGAAAATCCTGAACAGTGATAACCATATGAATGGTATAACGTCAAATGCTTTCATTCTGGGGGCCACCGGCTTTATGGGGTCGGTGTTGTTGGAGACATTGCTGGACCAAAACCACCGGGTATCCTGTCTCGTTCATCAGCGCCCTGTGCCGGTATCGGTCCGGGACACCGTCAAAACCTATCGGGGTTCGATCCTCACCTTTCCCTGGTCACAGCTGGAGGGTGAGGCAATGCCGGATGTCATCTATCATTTTGCGCGCATTCCCGGCAAGGGTCCGGCCAGCCGGCGTATTGCCGCCTGGTTGAGTCGCAGGGCCAACCAGCGCCTGCTCAACTGGCTCTCCACACTCGAGGATCCCCCACTCCTGGTGCTGGTGGCCGGTACCCTGGGGTATGGCGACCACGGCACCCGGGCCACCGATGAATCGACACCCCTCACCCCCATCAGTTTCGCGCGGGAATATGCCATCGGCGAGCAGCCTGTGGTACGGGAACTGTCGCGTGGACGCGTTCCCGTGATGGTGATGCGCCCCGCCTGGGTCTATGCGGATCAGTCGTGGCTTAAAAGCTTTTTTCTCAAACCCATGCAACAGCATGGAATGGTCCCGCTCTATGGAACCGGTGAGAATCTCATGTCTCTGATACATGTGCAGGACGTTGCCGGACTGCTGAGTCACATCGCCGGACACGGAGAGTCTGGCCAGACCTATAACCTGTTCACCCCCCCAGCTGTTCGTCAGCGCGATTTTGTGGACCTGTTGTCCAAGCTTAGTGGATTACCGGTCCAACCCGTGGATCGCGAAACGCTGCGGCGACGCGGCGGACGCACGCTGGTAGAGGCGTTGACATTTTCGTTGAATGTGAGCACACGGCATGAGGACCTCTACACCGGTTATAAACCCGTCTATCCGGACCTGAAATCCGGACTGTCCACCATACTGTCGGCCCGGGAGTTGCTCAACGCCGATATTCCTCTTTCCTAACGCCCGGATTCTCGCCAACGCCGGGATACCATCCGAAGGAGCGGGGCGGGATTCAGAGCGGTTGTCAACCGCAGACCATTCTTCCGGGACACCTTGAACATAAAATTCCCCGCATAGCCGGCCACACCATAGGAGATCAGGGTGGCCAGGGCTGCTCCCCGGATTCCCATTACCGGCAACCACCAGAGATTGAGTGCCACATTGAGTATGGCGGAGAGCAGATGAATAACCGTCAGCAGGCGCTGCCGATTCTCCGCGAGAAACCATCGACTGCCGGCGTGTCCCATACAGACAAAGACCAGGGACCAGACATGAACGGCCAAAACGGAGCCGGTCTGTGCGAATGCAGGGCCGAACAGCACCCGGGTCAGTGGCACCGCTATGAGCGAAAACAGCAAAGCGAGGACCAGTCCCATCCAGATCATACCGCTGTAAAAGAGATCGAGACGTTGATGATAGAGGTGGGTATTCTCGTCCCGCGCACGCAGGATGGGAGGGAAAAACGTCGACAGGCCGGTGAGTGGTAAAAAGTAGAGCAGATCGCTGATGCGCACGGCCGCCGCGTACTGACCCAGCGCCTCCTCACCCAGCAAATGCTGGATCATCACCTGATCCACGCGCAAGGTGACGGCCATGGCTGCCCCGCCAAGCCACAGCGGCCAGCTGTCCCGCCACAGCTGTCGCGCCCGGCCGGAATCAAAACGCCACTGCCGGGGGGAATATCGGTGATGCGTGGCCAGGAGCCACCAGCCGGCCGCGAGAAGCGCCTGTTCCACCACCAGAAGCCATATAAAAACCATCAGCGATGCACCTGCCAGAATGGCGATGACGCGCATCAGCGATGCCAGCATCAGCGACGCCGTGCGGATGCTGACACTGTAGCGTGCCTCCACACGCGCCTGGTATTCGGCATCGACCACTGAAATGAGTTGAAACACCAGTGTCACCGATGCAATCCACACCAGAGAGACCGTCTCTTCCGGCGGACTCAATCTCTGTACCGTCAGCGCCAGGACACCATATGCCACCAGCAGTCCGGCCGTTCGCAAAATAAACGCGGTGCCGAACAGGACTTCCCTCTCTTCCGGATGTCGAACCCGTTCCCGGACCAGGATCTGATCCAGACCCAGGTGAGACACAGCAGCGGCAATGGTTACCAGGCTCATGGCAAAATTCAGCATACCATAGCGGGACGGTCCCAGATAACGGGCCACCCATACACCCACCAAAAAGCCCATCAGCAGCCGGATCCCCCGCCCGGCCAGAAGCCAGCTCATATTGGCGAGATAGGGGCGCCATGTGGTGGAGAAAACCTGCCGAAAGTCGAACCGTCTCATGGGGTATCAACGAGGTTTAAAGACATAAAGCGTATATTCTCCCAGATTCCAGAACGGGGTTCGGTTGAGAAGAGCATCGATGCGCCACAACACCCGTCCGAGACGTCCCTGCGTGGGCAAAAAGCGATGACGGAACCAGGCCGGAAAGACGATGGAATACCCCCTGCGTCGCTGCACCTCAAAGTGATGGGAAAAGGCCTGTATGACCTCCCGCGCGGACCGGCACCTGCTGGGCAGTGGTCGTTGCGGCGCGTATCCCGGCCAAGTGCGGCGCAACCGGGATACCGCCCGGCGCCAGCGCAGACGCATCACGTTCCAGACAATGTCAAACAGAAACCACTTGTTAACAAACGTCAGCACCAGCGTGCTGCCGGGATGAACATGCCGGGACAGGTGCTCTGCAGCCTGCCGGAGATCCGGAACCGTGTTCAGAGCACCAAAGTAGCAATAGATCAAATCAAACGTCTCGGTTTCAAACACCTCTGAAAGCCCGTCCACACGGGCCACCCTGACGTCGATGTCCTGCCCCTGAAACCGCTGCAACCGCTGGCGGCTCAGCTCCACCATGCGGGGTGAGATATCCACACCGCGCAGCCTCAGATCCGGATACCGTCCGGCAAAATATTCGAGATCAAAACCGGGACCGCAGCCAACTTCCAACGCGGATGAAAACATATAGAGCGTGGTCTGATCGCGAAAATCGGTACGTAACCGTTGCAGGATGGGATTGGCCTCATAGTTGCGTTCAAACAGAACCGACTCTTGATCGTAATACTCGGCGACCTGTTGATGATAGGATGTAGATGTCATGAGCGTTCCTTAACCCTGCTCTGAATACAGTCCCAGTTGGTTCAGTCGCTGCCGATAGGCAGAGATCACGCGCAGGTCCGTACGATGACCATGCGCTTTACAGAATTCCGGTTGCGCCCCTTTGATCATGAGACGCCGTATTTTATGGCGACGACGATATTTGACCCACCAGCCGAGGCGCCACAAACGGCATAGCATGCGGTCCAAAAGACGCACGGGTATAATTCTGAACGGCCACTCCAGTCGGTCTTGCAACACCGGTGCAGTCACAGGAGGATCATTCCTGTCACCGGCATAATGGCTGTTGCGATAATTGGGCACATAAAGCGCCACCCATGCATTGGCCTGCCGGAACCGGTCCAAAAGGGGTTCATTGAACAGTGTTTGGAGACCGGCAATTTCATAGGCAAAATAGAGAGAGGGAGGGCCAATGGCCAGGGCCGATTCGGAAATGATATAGTTAAAGCAATAGAGATTGTCGGGATTGAACCGGCGGATCCGACGAAACAGCGCCAGAAACAGCTTTACCACATAGACGCGGTGCGGCGCGACGATGAGGAAATAGTCGATATCGCTCTGATTGTGATTGCACACACCTTTGGAGAGATCTCCGGACAAATAAATCCCCCGCACAAAGGGGATATTTTTCAGAACACGGACAGACTCTTGCGCGATTTCCATCAATTCAGCGGCACGCTGTTGCCGGGTGTGTCTCAGCGACACCTGATGATCCCGTCCCGCCAGGTAATAGAGGGAATCGTGACATCTGATGCATTTGTTGCGGCACAGGATCTCCAGGGCCCGTGTCAATTCTGTCTCTGACGGACAGGGCACAGACAGATATCGACACAACTCGTCCCAGGTCAATGGAAAGTCGAACACATCAAAGTAGGCGAGTGTTTTCAGAATCGCCCTTTGAAGCGGTATAGAGTCTGCAGGCTCTGTCAGGGCCATACGGTTTCCCCCATCAGTCCAACGGAAAGGTACGTGATCCGCTATCCTTACGTCTTCATTTGTCTTTTATCCCCTCCCCCCATCGTATTCCGAAATTATCAACGGATTGTGACAACGAAATAATCCCGTTAATCGCATCTGACACGCCCCACAGATCGGGTCACAACAGTCTCTCTGAATCAAAACACCTTGTTTTTCATCCAATAAACATATATATTAAAAGTCTGTACCAATGTAAATCGCAAATATGAAACAAAAACCGTTCAGGAGTACTCATGAACATCGCCATTCCCAAAGAGACCGTTTCCGGAGAGCGGCGTGTTGCCCTGACACCGGATGCGGCCAGGCGTCTGATCGACCAGGGACATATCATTCATCTCGAGTCGGGTGCCGGAGAGGCTGCCTATTATCCGGATTCGGCATATGAGGAGATTGGGGTCACCCTCCATTCAAAGACAGCGTCCCTCTATAAAGAAGCGGACGTGATCGTCAAGGTCCGGCCACCTCAGGAACGCGAACTCAAGGATTATCCCAAAGGGACTGTTGTGATCAGCTTTTTGGATATCCTGCGTCAGCCGGAGCTGTCGAAAAAGCTGGCGGACCGGGGGCTCACGGCCCTGGCCATGGAGACCATTCCCCGTATCAGTCGCGCGCAGAGCATGGATGCGCTCTCCTCCCAGGCCTCGGCAGCGGGATACAAAGCCGTATTGTGGGCCGCCACCACGGCCAAAAAATTTATGCCCATGCTGACCACGGCTGCCGGTACCATTCCACCGGCCAAAGCCTTTGTGATCGGCGCCGGTGTGGCCGGATTGCAGGCCATCGCCACCGCCCGCCGGTTGGGTGCCAACGTCAAGGCTTTTGACATTCGCGACGCCGCACGTGGCGAAGTGGAGAGTCTGGGTGCCAAATTTGTCGACATCACCCTGCAGGAAGAAACCGAAGCCGGTGGCGGCTATGCCAAAGAGGTGTCCTCTGCCAGTCAGGAACAGATCCACCAGGGGATCACCGACGCGGTGGCCGAAGCCGACATCGTCATCACCACCGCCCAGGTGCCGGGCAAACAGGCCCCCTTGCTGGTCACCAAAACCATGGTCGAGGCCATGAAACCCGGCAGCGTGATCGTCGATATGGCCGCCGAGCAGGGCGGCAACTGCGAACTCTCAAAAGCGGACGAGACCGTTGAGCACAACGGCGTGACCATCCTGGGTCCCTCGAATCTTCCCAGCGACATGGCCATGCACACCAGCCAGATGTACGCCCGGAATGTCATCAGCCTGTTGCGGCTTCTGGCCCCTGAAAAAGACCTGGTGCTCAACTTTGACGACGACATCATCGACAGCGCCTGTATCACCCATGACGGTCAGGTCCGCAACGAACGCGTCAGGGAACTCCTGAACCTGTAATCGATGGAAAGACCATCGACCTTTACCTGAAATCAACCCATCAAGAAAGGATCGTACCATGCCTGAAGAACTCTTGGTCGGTTTAACCATTTTCGTCCTGTCCACCTTTGTGGGGTTCGAAGTGATCACCAAAGTACCACCCACGTTGCACACCCCGCTGATGTCCGGTGCCAATGCCATATCCGGCATCGCCATTATCGGTGCTCTGTTGATCACCGGACATGGAGCCTCCAATACCGTGGAGACCATCCTGGGCACCGTAGCCATCGTGTTTGCCACCGTCAATGTGGTCGGAGGCTTTCTGGTGACGGACCGTATGCTGCAAATGTTCAAGAAAAAAGACAACAGCCGTTAGGACAACGGTATTTAAACTATATAAATTGACAACAAGATGAGAGACCGTTTATGGATGCAATGTCAACTGTAATCGCATTAGCCTATTTATTGGCCGCATCCCTGTTTATCATAGGCCTGAGTTATCTCGGTTCACCGGCAACCGCCCGACGGGGAAATCTGCTTGCGGCTATCGCCATGTTAATCGCCATCGTGGTCACGTTACTGGACCGTCAAATCATCAGTTTTACCTGGATCGTCGCGGGTATTGTGATGGGATCCGCCATCGGT
>CAYPUH010000179.1:0-632 GCA_964413725.1 uncultured Cytophagia bacterium | reverse complement strand
ATCGTTGCCATTGCCGCCCGTTCGGTCAAGATGACGGCCATGCCGCAGATGGTGGGTATGTTCAACGGATTGGGCGGCGGGGCCTCTGCCCTCATCGCCACCGCGGAATTTATCCGTGTGAGCACCACCGAGGGGATCATGATGTCTGCCGACGCGGTGACCACCACCGTCCTCGGCGTGTTGATCGGTGGGGTTACCCTTACCGGCAGTCTGATCGCCTTTGGTAAACTCCAGGGGCTGCTGTCCGGATCGCCCATTACCTTTCCGCTGCAAAAGGCAGTCAACGTTTTACTGATGGCTGCGGCCGTGGTCGCCGGTGTCATTCTCATCGGCTGGAATCCCGGACTGCCGGTCTTTTATGTTCTGGCCGGTGTCTCTCTGCTGCTGGGTATCATGATCGTGATTCCCATCGGCGGGGCCGATATGCCGGTGGTGATCAGTCTTCTCAATTCGTTTTCCGGACTGGCCGCGTCCATGGCGGGATTTGTGGTGCAAAACAACATATTGATCATCGCCGGTGCGCTGGTGGGTGCTGCCGGACTCATTCTCACCCAGATCATGTGTAAAGCCATGAACCGTCCATTGAGCAATGTGCTGTTCGGCGCCTTTGGAACCGGTGACCAGGCCGCGGG
>CAYPUH010000178.1:0-9758 GCA_964413725.1 uncultured Cytophagia bacterium | reverse complement strand
TTCGCAGGAATGACGGCAACAGAGGATGTCTTTTAGTATGATGTTTTGTTTCGTGTGTTCCGATCTGTTTTCCGTGTGTTCCGTGGTCATCTTTTGCTTTTAAAGCCCCAACCTCCGGGAGATTTTTGTTGGTGTTTTGGATTCCGCGCTCCCGCTTTCGAGTTTCCGTTTCGCCTTTTCCCGGCTCATAAATCCCTTGCTTGTTCCTATTCATTTTATTACTTTTACCCTTCCCATTTCGCCCCTATAGCTCAGCAGGATAGAGCAGCGGTTTCCTAAACCGTTGGTCGGAGGTTCGAATCCCCCTAGGGGCGCCACGCCTCGGGCCCTTGCCGGGTGTCGGTGAGGGACTTGGGTTTCAAGGCAACGATGAGGTGACTATGGACTCAGAGACGAAGGGACGGAGAGATAAACAGACATCAACGTCTTTATAAAGGCTGTTCGTAAAACGAATATCGCTGTTTTGCCACGCTGCATGTATACTGCTCTGATGATGCTCACCGGTCGAAAGGAGTTGCCATGTGCTGGTTCCGCAAACACCCGCTTGCCGTTCTCGCCCTGTTGTTTTTCGCTCTGCTCATCGCCAACCTGGTGGTCTTTTTCACGCGTGACTGGGAGGCATCGTTCTATCCTACCAGCTACGCGACGATCTATTATCCCCTGGATGCCCCCACGATCCGCGAGTGGGACCTCGTCGGCGACCGCCGCATCGAGGCCGAGATGGCCTGGAATCAACCCGTGCAGGGCTGGCGGGTGACCTGCGACAGCCTTGAACCGCAGGTCGTCGCGGGCAAGAACCCGGCTTTTAAACTCATCGACGATGAACGGACGTTTTATCCCTATACCCTCACGCCGCTGCCCCAGGGCATCGGTCCGGATATCGAGCTCTCCATCCGCTTTATCTCCAAAGAGTACTATGCCCAACGCGGTATGAAACACCACGATGTGGTGTCGCTGAAATCCTCGGTGCCCTGCGGTGAGTTTACTCAATATCCCGTCAACGAGTGGACCGATGACTATGACTATGTGGGGGACGCCGGACTGGCGCAAGCGGACCGACTGATCCGTGAGGAGGCAGGCGTGCGCGAGGACGATCCCACCCTGGTGAAGATGGACAAGCTGTCCCGCTTTTTACGTCAACAGCTCAAAGACGCCCGGGGCGTGCCCAAAGATGATTTCCGCTGGATGAATCCCTGGCTCATCTATCAGGAGATGGTGAACGGCACCGGCAAGGGCTGGTGTACCCAGCACGGCCAGATCTGGACCTTTTTCGCCAACCGCGCCGGCATTCCCACCCGTCTGCTTCAGGGGGCCCGGACCGAAGACAATACCTTTGTCTATACCGGCCACACCTGGGCCGAGTCCTGGATCGCCGAACAACAGCGCTGGGCCTTTGTCGATCTCTCCCACAGTCTCATCGCCATCTTTGACAAACGCGGACAGGTGCTCAATACCGTGGAGCTCTTTTTCCTCAATCAACACGATAATTTCGACAGCACCTTCGCGCGCATCTATAAAGACTGGGAGTGGCAACACCTCACCGCCGACGCCGGTGCCGATTCCCTGATCACGGTGCCGTTCGACCAGTGCAACGGTGTGGTGGAGCGTCAGTTCGTCTCTCATTCGATCTTTAAATGGCGGCGTCCACCCCATGTGGAGGATATCCGCACGATCTATGGTCAGCTGTTCAAAGACGCCACCTTTGGCCGGGGCAATGTGGAACGCTATCTCTTCAAACCGCCCCTGGCCTGGAGCCTCTATCCCACCAACGGCGCACAGACATACTGGCTGCGATGGGTGCTGTTCTACGGCATGGTGGCGGTGTTGGTTCTTTGGATTGGAATGGCGGTTGGGAAAATGATGAAACGATGAATGTTAAAACCAAAACGTTTGAACGTGCGAGCGTTTTGACTATGATAAATCAGGCACAGAACCAGCAGGCTGTACCACCACCCAAACAACGGTAAAGTGTGTTGAGTCGGCTTGTAATTGCGCTTCTGCTATTCAGCGAGATCTCATGAATTAACCAGGTCTCGTCGAATTGTAGTCTTTTCAACCATCTCGCTCTGGGGCTCCGTGCCCTCCCCGGTTGTCGGTTTTCGCTGTTTTTCGTCACAGAAATCAATGTCATGCCGAATTCTCGCTCTCGGTTTCCGCTAAAGTCCCGGGAATAGTGTCCCGCAACTCGTGTGTTGCACCCAATGCGACACACCGGTTGCATTCACTATAAACAGGAATCAGAACATTTATATGACGTCAGGTTCAAGGAAGAGAGGAGAGGCATCTTGCTTTCTGCTTTAATAGCAATACATCACGATCTATGCAGAGCATTGAGAGCTGATGCCATCTGATAGCTGTTGTATTCACCCAACCTGTCACTCATTATGAAAGGGGAGCATATGCAAAACGAAATCGGCATGATGGCCGGGGCGCTGTGGAAGGCTCTGGCGGAGAAACCGAACCAGACTCTGGCGCAGCTGAAGAAAAAGGTCGAGGGTGACGAGTTTATGATTCACGCCGCCCTGGGCTGGCTGGCGCGGGAGGACAAGGTGGAAGTGGTAAAGTCGGGCCGCTCTTTCAAAGTCCATCTCAAAGGCTCCTGATCCCGCCATTCCTTGCCTCTGGGTTTCATTTGTCTTGCGGTGTTCCGTATTTCGGGGCACCGTTTTTTTTGTTGAAACCGATTGTTGTAAAAAAAAAGATTCACCACGAAGGCACGAAGGAAGCGAAGAAAAATGTACCAGGACGGAAAGAAGGAAGTAAAGACAAAAAAGATTATATGGATGTTGTTCTTGTCTCGGGTTTGATGGGGAGAGGGAGCAGGCGTCTCGGGTGCATCGCCGGAGCTCAGCGGGAGGGGAAAAAGATATGATGGGGATCGGATTGTGAGTGGCTATTCGAAGGGGAAATGCCCGGTAGAGTACGAAAAAGATATAATGCACATCATCACGACTGCCCTTTGGACAGCCACTCTCATGCAGGTCTCCGTCCCGACTGTGCCCCCTCCGGCTGACATGCGGCAACGCACTCAGGCGCCTGCTCGCATTCCCCGACACTCTCCAGGGGAGGATAATATCTATGAGTTGTTTTAGGTCTAGGATTAAAAAACAAATTCCAAGTCACCAGGTACGCAAAGAAAAAAGAAAAATATACCAACCGCCCCACGTGCATCTGCGTCTATACGGCAGTTTTTGTTCAACTTTTCAACACCTCATGATGTGGCAACGCAGATCGACTGTTCAAAAATTGAACAAATATACCTTGTATGCCCAGATATAGACGGAAAAACGCCTAAAATGTCAATATTTTGTGACATTTTCTTGACATCCTGCACCCGATATCGTATATTTTAAGTGGTTGAGACATCTTTTGTTTCCGCACCCTTGCAGTTTTGACCCTACGAGGGGTTAACAAAAAAAGGACGGAGGGTGTCATGGGTCGATTTCTCGTGTGGATGATGGTATTTGGATCGATGACGGTGGGAATCACGAGTGCTCCTGCCGACCCGATTTCTCCAAAAGAACATGCTCGTCGCATTGCCAGAATTCAGCAGATCGCAGCCGAGAGCGGGGGAAAGATTGAAATTACGCTGTTGCCGGTGAAACGGTCAGCGCCCGCACGCCAACCTGACGTGCAAATCCTGGAGATTCCGGACGGGGAGGGTGCTCCCGGATCCAGTCCTGCCTTTGAGGGGAGTTTTTCTTCACTGTTTACCACCGCACTACAGGTCTTTCGCACCGGGGAGGTGCAGGAAGCACTGGACCGCTTTGATTATCTTGCCCATATCAGCATCAGCAGTAGCCGCAAACAGCACATGACCTGCCTCTACTGGCAGGGCGAATGTCTGTTTCAGCTCCGTCGCTATGAACATGCGATGGAGGTGCTTCGCAGTGTCGCCAATGAACCCGATGAAGCCAAAGCCGATGACGCCATGGTGCGGCTGGCCATGTGCGCCCTGGGACTGGACCGTCCTTCCGAGGCCCGTCACTGGCTGCAACTGCTGCTTCGGTCGTTTCCCGATAGCGAATATCGGCCCGCGGTTCAGTTCTGGCTAAACCAGTGGTCCTGATGGCGGTGCTGCTCTTCCCATATCGACCTTGATTGTCAGTGCAGAATTTTGCATCTTTGAGTACAGAATACAATGTATCAGCAGAGCTCGCAGAACCGATGGAGACGCAGAGGAACCGAACCCTCTGCGGCTCCATTCCTCTGCGTTTCTGCCATCGTCTGAATACGATAACCACGAGACCCCATCCCGATTCACAACCGGAACCCGTCTAACAACCATAGAGGGACACCATGAATCTGTTTATCAGTGCTGACATCGAGGGCGTGACCGGGGTCACGCATTGGAACGAAACCGAACCGGACAAGGCCGACTATCGCGCCTTTCGCGACCAGATGACCGCCGAGGTCCAGGCCGCCTGTGACGGCGCGCTGGAGGGCGGTGCCGACGAGATCCTGGTCAAGGATGCCCACGGTTCGGCCCGCAATATCGATCACCACCAACTGCCCAAGCCGGTGCGTCTGTTGCGCGGCTGGACCGGCCATCCCATGGCCATGCTCCAAGGCCTGGACACCTCCTTTGACGGCGTGATGATGATCGGCTATCACTCCCGTGCCGGATCGGACGGCAATCCGCTGGCCCATACCATGAGCGGTCGCGTGTCATCTGTGCGTATCAATGACGACTATGCCTCCGAGGCGCTGATGCACGCCCTGCTGGCCACCTCCATGCGCATCCCGGTGCTGCTCGTGACCGGTGACCAGGCGCTCTGCGACGAGATCTCTGGCTTTGATCCTGCGCTCAAAACCGTGGCCGTCAAGCAGGGGATGGGCACCGGCACCCAGAGTCTGCACCCCGCCGCGGCATTGCAACAGATCCGCGAGACCGCCCAGGCCGCGGTGAAATCCCTCGCCTCTCATGCGATCCCCGTCCTTGCAGATCGGTTTCAGGTGGAGGTGCGCTGGAGCAAACATATCTACGCCCGCAAGGCATCGTTCTATCCCGGCGTCACTCAAGTCGATGGCACTACCATACGCTTTGATACCCATGACTATTTCGAGGTGATGCGGACCTTTGCGTTTATTCTTTGAACACTCTAGAAACGACCCCACGTCAAGATGCCAGGACCGCAAAGACCGCAAAACAAAATAAAGATGAAACGCGTAACGGGTGAATGACAAAAAAGTAACGATAACGATTTTTGCTGGTACCCATATTTATACTTTACGAACGTTTAAAAAATACAAACAACCGCTCCTTGGCTGGGGCGGGTTCTCCCGGCTGGTTGCCAAACTCTGTTTGGCAACCCCATAGCCACGCGAAACTCTGTTTCGCGTGGGCTGGACACCCAAAAAACGCAAGAAACAGTCAACCATCAAGCTCACAAAGACACTCTGGCTGGTCCCCGAATGCGGTTGGAGGACCTTGGCTGCTTCTGGCTGGTCCCCAAACTCTGTTTGGGGACCTTGTAGCCTCGCGAAACTCTGTTTCGCACGAGTTGGACACACAAAACCACCCAAAACAGGCGGTGCTTTGAAACAACAAAAGCCCCATCACGCCACGTTCCGGTTTTATGAGGAGCTGAACGACTTTCTGCCACCGCAGCAGCGAAAAACCGCCAGTGACTATGGCTTTGACGGCACGCCGGCCATCAAGGATGCCATCGAAGCCCAGGGGGTGCCACATACCGAGGTGGATCTCATCCTGGTCCATGATGAGGCGGTGGATTTCCGCTATCGGCTGCAGGACGGCGATCGCGTGGCGGTTTATCCGGTGTTCGAGTCGCTGGATATTTCGTCCGTGGGTCGATTGCGGGAGCGCCCCTTGCGCCGGCCGGCATTTGTTGCCGATGTCCATCTGGGCACCCTGGCCCGCCGGCTGCGTCTCCTGGGCTTTGATACACTTTATCAGAATGATTTTGATGATGATGAAATCATCCGATTGTCGCTGCAACAGCACCGTGTGATCCTGACCCGGGACCGCGGCATCCTCAAAACCGGCCGGGTGACGCATGGCTATTACGTCCGCTCCAGCACGCCACACGACCAGGTCCGCGAGGTCCTCTCCCGTTTCGATCTTGGTACTGCCCTCGATCCCTTTCGCCGCTGTTCCCGATGCAATGGCCGTGTTGAACCGGTATCCCGGACTGCTGTCGCCGACCGACTGCCGCTTCGTGTCGCCGAAACCTATGACGAATTTTTTCAGTGTATCTGCTGCGGCCAGCTGTACTGGAAAGGCACGCATTATCAGCGTCTGCTCTCCTGGATCGACTCGCTCTCCGCCTGATCCGTCTGTTGCCGTTCTGACCCATTTTTTTGACACACTGTCCCCATCTGACCCCGAAACCGGACAGTTGCTTTGTGTCCGTACATCCCACCGATCTGTTGCGATAGCAGAATAGACTAAATAAATTAAAAACAGACAGTAAAAAGAAACGATTTCCACGCCGGCGGGGGATTATCCGGTGTTTATGGTGTGAATTTTGCCCACATCATGAAATGGATACGTTTTGCAGATTCATCAAGGGGGATCATGCGGGGGTGTCGGGGACAGGATGATTGAAGAGAGGAATCAGAGGAGATTGGATGCGTTTGTTTCGGATCGTATATATCGCGATTGTGGTGCTGATACACAGTGGTTTGGGGTGGGCTCTTCCAGAACCAAAGCCAGCCATACGCATCGGTGTGTTGTCCAGCCGCGGCTACGAACACTGTCTCAGGCAATGGCAGCCCACGGCCGATTATCTGTCCCGGTCCATTTCACAATATCGCTTTGAGATCGTACCTCTGGACAATCAGGATGTGGTCCCCATGGTGAGGGATTCTTGCCTCGACTTTATCCTGGCCAATCCCTTTTTCTATGTAGACCTGGCGAGTCGTTACAATGTAAACCGCATTCTCACCCTGCTGGGCAGACATACCCGCAATTTCTCATCACGATATGCGGCCGTGATATTTTGCCGCGCCGACCGGGAGGGCCTGGAACGCCTGGCCGATCTTAGAGGGAAATCGTTTATGGCAGTGCGCTCCTCGTCGTTTGGCGGCTGGATGATGTCCTGGCGGGAGTTTCTGGACCTAAAAATCGATCCCTATACGGATTTCAGCTCGATGACGTTCGGAGGTACACACGACGCCGTAGTCTATGCGGTGTTGAACGGTCTGGTCGATGCCGGCACAATTCGCGGGGATCTCCTCATACACATGCAGGAGGAAGGCAAAATAGAGCTGTCGGCCTTTAAGATCCTGCATCATCACACCCATCGGGAAAGTTGTCCGCCGTTCATTCACTCGACGCGCAGTTATCCCGAATGGCCGCTGGCCAAGATTCAGCATGTGCCGGAATCGCTGGCCCGACAGGTGGCGGTGGCTCTGATGCATGTCAATCCCGACGATCCCGCAGCACTGGCTGCCGATATCGGCGGCTGTACCGTCCCGTCCAGTTATCAGCCCGTACATGACTGCCTGAAACGGCTCGGTGTTGGACCCTATAACAACTTTGGCCACATCACCGCAACCCAGCTGGTTCATCAATATGGCTATTGGATTTTTATTTCACTGTTTTTGTTCCTGGTTCTGATCACGGTCACCCTTTTCCTGATTCAACTCAATCGCAAATTACATCATTCTCGCCGACGGGTGCAAAAAGAGTTGCAGGAACGCGAGATCGCGGTACAGGCACGTCAGGAGAGCGAGGAACGCTATAAAAAACTCTCTTCTCTCACGTTTGAGGGTATTATGTTTCACAAAGAGGGGATATTGCTGGACTGTAACGACTCATTCCTGACTCTGTTTGGCTATGAACGGGAAGAGTTGGAGGCCAAGGACATTATTCCCAAACTGTTTGACACGTCAGTTCTGGATTTGATCCGCAAGAATGTAAAGAGCCATTATGCCCGTCCCTATGAAGCCCTGGCGATTCGCAAAGACGGTTCTACCTTTCCGGTGGAGCTGGAAGCCAAAAGCGTCCACTATGGCGAGGGCTTGTTCCGGGTGGCGGCGGTGCGGGACATTACCGAACGCCGCAAGGTGCGGCAAGAGTTGGAGCAGGCCAATACCCGGCTGCGTCAGGCCATCGAACGCGCCAATCAGATGACCGTGGCTGCGGAAAAGGCCAATCGCGCCAAAAGTGAATTTCTCGCCAACATGAGTCATGAAATCCGCACCCCCATGAACGGTGTCATCGGCATGACCAGTCTGCTACTGGACGAGTCTCTCTCTGCATCTCAACGCGATTATGTGGAGACCATCCGGTCCAGTGGCGACAATCTGCTGGCCATCATCAATGATATTCTCGACTATTCCAAGATCGAGTCCGGCAAGCTGGAGCTCGAGTGTCAACCCACCAACGTCCGCGAGATCCTGGAAGATGTGATGGGCATGGTCTCGGCCAAGGTGCTGGAAAAGAACATCGAGCTGATGGCGGATGTGGACGAGACGGTGCCCTGGCTCATTTTCAGTGACGTGATCCGCTTGCGACAGATTCTCATCAACCTGGTGGGCAACGCCGTGAAATTTACACCGAACGGGGAGGTGGTGATCTCAGTACGCCAGACGCTTTGTCCCACACCGGACTGTATCTCCCTGGAATTCAGTGTCCGGGATACCGGAATCGGGATTCCCAAAGACCGTCTGGAACGGCTTTTTCGACCGTTTTCACAGGCAGATTCCTCCACCACGCGTCTATACGGCGGCTCCGGTCTGGGGCTGATTATCAGCAAAAAACTCGTCGAGAGGATGAACGGCCATATCTGGGTGGAGAGCGATCCCGGACAGGGATCTACCTTTCATTTTACCCTGCAAACTCTGGTTCATCAGCAGGACCTGACATCCCGGAACGCCTTTTGGCGACATGAACTTCAGGATCGACGGGTCCTGCTGGTAGAGGATCATCAGACTCTGAAAGGGGTATTGTGTCGGGAGATGACCCGCTGGTCGATGAGTGTCGATGCGGTTACCAGTGGTCAGGAGGCCCTGGATCGGTTAAAGTCCGGTTTGTCGTACGATCTGGTCATTATAGACGGCAGGATGCCGGTCCGGGAGAACAAGGACCTCTGCCGGGTACTCAGGGATTGTGACGACTGGCGCACGCTTCCGGTCCTTTGTCTCGAGACGATGGGGTACTCGATACAGAAATGCACCCCTTGCTGTCACGGCACCGCGTCGGTGACCAAACCGGTCCGCTTTTCGGTTCTGCTCAAGATGATCTATACGCTGCTATGCACGCAACCGGCATTACCCCGGGAGATATTGTCGTCTAGAAAACTGACGCTGGACCGGCAGCTTGCCGACCGCCACCCCCTGCACGTACTGTTGGCCGAGGACAACGAGGTGAACCAGCGCCTGGCGAAAAAGATTCTCGAACGTCTGGGCTATGCTCCAAAAACGGCCACGGACGGGCGTCAGGTCGTCAATGCCTGTCGTCAACAGACCTTTGACATGATCTTTATGGACGTGCAAATGCCGGTGATGGACGGTCTGGAAGCCACACAAAAACTTGTCGAGATGTTGCCCCCGGATCAGCGTCCGGTGATCATCGCCATGACCGCCAATGCCATGGAAGGAGACCGTGAACGCTGTCTGCAGGCGGGCATGGATGATTACCTGGCCAAACCCATCGTGGCCAAAGAGATTCAGAATATCATCGAGCGCTGGGCCAACAAAATCCCCTCCCATACCACGACGTCTTGAGTCACCCCGGCCGATGTGGTCCACCTTTCAGGTGGGCTACATCTAGATCTTCAAACCGACTGAAT
>CAYPUH010000177.1:0-9854 GCA_964413725.1 uncultured Cytophagia bacterium | reverse complement strand
TGAAGACACTCTATCTCGAAAGACTTGCAGATCGACATCTCTGGATATCGAACGATCGTATCGCCGTCCGTTTTTCGGCAGACAGCGGCACCATCGATCAGGTGGATATTCACGCCGGCCAACCCGTGAGCCGAAACGCCAAGCTGTTGGCCCGGGACAGCGGGGTTCTGCGACCCGTCATCGCCATTCAAACGACACATGGTATTCGGGAGATTCCGATCCATTTGAATCAGGTGAAATGGCAGCCCAATGCTCTGTATGCCGTTCACAACGATAGAGAGGGACGATTCACTCTCTGGAGCGTTGCATACGGACAGACCCTGCTGCTTGCCGGCCGCTGGACATCCGCTCAGCCCCTCGACTTTGCAAGCATAAGCTTGCGGATCGACTGGGCTATGGATTCACGCTCCACATCCGTTCATGGAGAACGTGCATGGAGCGCCCCCCTCTTGAATGCAGACAGCACGGTTTCCCTGCGCGCCACGGATAGAATCGAACTGGAACGGTGGATGCGACGAACCGGCGATTATCAGGGAGATTTTCTCATTCCCGAACCGTGGCGTCGGCTGCTGTTTACACACTGGATACCCTCCGGTCTGGCTCGATACCAGGATCTGAAACCCGAATATCAGCACTCGGACCTAAAAATCTATGATGCAGACACCTGGCTGTCTTTTGCGTCGTCCGAATTTGATTCACAGATCGAATCCTCCGGCATCCGGTTTATCGCGCAGCCGACACGCCATCGTCATCGTACCGTCTGGTTTCCTGTCTTTGCCCTCAGCGGAGGGTGCCGGCCCGATATCCGACCGCTCCCCGCATCGCGGCTCACACTGGCCCCTCAGATCCGAACCGCACGACAGACATTGCGCAGGTCACCAACCCTGAGGTATGCCGGCTCCCCGGCTCTTGGTGAGTTTTTCAACATCGCACCTGCTGTCGTCTCTTCAGCCTGGGTTCAGGGTACGGGAATGACACGCGGGTGCCCCGGCTCGTATTACTGGATCTGGGCATGGGACAATATGGTGACCGGCCTGGCCATGCTGAGGTGGGGCGATATAGACCGGGTGCGACAGATGCTCCGCTTTCTTGCCACACACCGGGACATCGACGGCACATTGCCCATGCGATGGACACGTCAACTCGAACCCATGGATGCCTGTGGCTTTGGTGCCCTGGACTTTCTGTTCTCCGAATTGACGCTGGCCTGTTATGGTGAAACACAGGACAAGCTTGTGCTGCGGGAAACCTATGGAATTCTCACTCACGCCTTTTTCTCTCTGGCCCAGCAGTGTGATGAACAAGGTTGGATCCACGGAATCGGCATGTATCCGGATCTGCCTGCCAAACTGGGACGGCGGGAACAGTCTCGTGTCATGCTGGAGATGGGTGCCTGGTACGGGCTCTGTCGAAACATGGAACAGATCGCCCGCCGGATCGGAGATCACCCCACCGCAGACAAGGCCATCGACATTGCGGACCGGATCGAAAACAACATCTCGCATCTCTGGGATGAAACGATAGGCTTTTTTGTGGATTCCATGGATCCCCGCACTGAAGCGGTTGTCAAGAGCTATCCGCTCTACTCTCTATTGGCACTCGAATCCCCGTTTGGAAGGACATTGTTTGCGCCCTGGATGCAACGGATGGGTGAATTCGTGGCTCGGCATCTAGTACAGCCTCAGGGACATCTGACGCTGACACCCTCCTGGGACCCCAATCATCACTCCGAACCCGCATTATCAGCCTGGTATCCACACTGGGACTGGATTGCCATTCAGGTTCTGACCTCCTCTCATCAGAATAAAGCCATCGGACGGTGGTTGGAGACAGTCGCAGACTGTTACCGGTCACTGGGATATTGCCCCGAATTTGTGGCCCCGGATCCGGACCAGCCCTCCTCCAGACGCTGGCTAAAGCACGGTGCCGCCTGGAATCTCAACTGCACCGCCGGATGGTACAATGCGCTGATTCATGCGCTGGGAGGCGTGGAATTCGATGCCGATGGAATCACATGTTCACCCGCAACCAGGTCCTCCTCAATCAAAGATATTGCGTATCGGACCGGTAAATGGTCGATTCAGCAAAGCGGGGCCGGCCATACGATCAAAGACCTGATTGTAGACGGACAACGGATTGAAGGTTGTCTCAAACTCCCGACCTCGTTTTATAAACAGGGACATCATACTCTTGATATTCGTACCGATCCTCATCCACATCCCCATCCGCTCGTGACCCGGTTATCGGGAGCGGCTTGTCTGGACAGCCATGTGGACAACAACATAACCCACGTGTCCTGTTACGGGGAGGGACGATGCGATCTGTTTCTGACAGCACCCGTCAAACCGTCTGTCCGACTGGATCATCAGACTGTGGATTTCCACTGGGATTCTGTCAGCCGCACGGCAGTGGCCTCCTGCTCGCTGCGAGGCCGGCATGAGATCCTTATAGACTGTTCTGAACCCACTCAAAAGGATCAATCGATATGAACACACCCACCCCACTGGATCCGGCACATGCCCTGGAGCAGCACAAACGAAAACGCCGGCAGCAATGGAGAGATGATTTGCAGGGATATCTGTTCATCTCTCCCTGGCTCATCGGTTTTATCCTGCTGGCAGCCGGACCCATCATTCTTTCTATTTTTATGAGTTTTACCCGTTGGTCTCTCCTGTCACCACCGCAATGGATCGGCCTGGAGAATTATTCAAGATTGTTTACCGAGGATCCACTCGTTTACAAAAGCCTTTGGAATACAGCCTACTATGTCTTTTTCTCCGTACCCCTGGGCGTCATACTGTCTCTGGCTCTGGCTCTGCTGCTCAATCAAAATGTACGCGGCCAGAGTCTCTTCCGTACTCTGTTTTTTCTGCCCTCGGTGACCAATCTGGTGGCGGTATCCATATTGTGGATGTGGATTTTCAATCCAGAGTTCGGTCTGCTGAACAGAGGTCTCGAATGGATAGGGATACAAGGTCCACTCTGGCTGCAGAGCGAGACCTGGTCAAAACCCGCGCTCATTCTCATGTCACTCTGGGGGATCGGTGGTGGAATGATCATCAATCTGGCGGCGCTGCAAAACATTCCCGGAGAGCTGTATGAAGCGGCGGATCTCGATGGTGCACGACCGGTACGAAAATTCTGGCACATCACTCTTCCCATGATCTCTCCGGCGCTCTTTTTCAATCTGATCATGAATATCATCGGTTCCTTTCAGGTCTTTACCCAGGCATTTGTCATGACCGCGTCGTCCGGACAGGGTCAGGAAGGCGGACCTAACAATTCGACTCTGTTTTTTGTTCTCTATCTCTACAAAAAAGCCTTTCAGCAGTTCAAAATGGGATATGCCTCTGCCCTGGCATGGGTGCTGTTTGTAATCATTCTGGTGTTCACTCTGATCCAGTTCTATCTATCCAAACGATGGGTTTATTATGAATCAGGTCGGGGAGGTAAACAATGAACACACTCACTCCCCGCTCTGCAAGACTCGGTTTCCTGTTCAAGATGGGCATCACCTATCTCCTGCTCGTCAGTCTGAGTCTGGTCTTTCTCACCCCGATGCTGTGGATGGTCTCCTCCTCGTTGCACGGATTGGAGGGGGTCTTCCAGGTCCCCTTTGACTGGATACCCGATTCGCCCCAATGGGACAATTACAGTCAGGTATTGACCCTATTGCCGTTCGGACGATACCTGCTGAACACGATTGTGATCACCGTATCGGTCATACTGGGAACGGTCTTTTCCAGCAGTCTGGTGGCATACGGCTTCGCCCGCCTGCGATTCCGGGGACGTAACAAGCTATTCGGGTTGTGTATCGCCACCATGATGCTGCCGGGCCAGGTGACCATGATCCCGCTCTATGTGCTGTTTTCAAAGCTGGGCTGGGTGGACACCTTTCTGCCCCTCATCGTCCCGGCCTTTTTCGGATCGCCGTTCTATATCTTTCTGTTGCGGCAGTTTTTTCTGTCACTTCCCTACGAATATGATGAAGCTGCGTTACTCGACGGCGCCAGCCGGTTCCGGATCTACTGGAATGTCATTCTGCCCCTTTCACGGCCGGCACTGGCCGCGGTGGTCGTATTCAGTTTCATCGGCGCCTGGAATGACTTTTTCAATCCCCTGATCTATATCAACTCATTCGAAAAGGCCACCCTCACTCTGGGACTCAACCTGCTCAAATTCCAGATCATCGGATCCGGAACCACTCAGTGGCATCTACTCATGGCGGCCTCGGTGTTGGTGCTGATCCCCAATATTATCGTGTTCTTTCTGGCGCAGCGCCATTTTATGAAAGGAATCAATGTGGGAGGGCTGCGTGGCTGAGTCAGCGGGTCTGAAACGGAGGAATTTTCATTTTACTCAAACTGGAGATGCCGATGGCGACCTGTTCGATGGCGATATCCGGATCGGCAGGATACGACAGCTGCGACTGGCAGAAGCCTGTCCGGCACCGGGGGAATCCTCGTTCCTCTCACCCACGGTACCGCTGCCCCTGTTCTGGTGGCAATACGCCCATCACGAACATCCGGAACGCAATGCCGGTGTTCATACCCGTCTCGACGTGGATCATATGGGTACTGAATCACTCGCGCTGATCTGCACAGGGCGTAACGAATCCGAATCCATCCTCAGTGTGTTCCGGCTTACCATCTACCGGGATCGACACTCTATGATGTATCTCTATGAGGTGGATGCCGAGCTGACCGTGGCCGACGGCGCATCCTGGCGCGTGACGCACAATCCGGATCACGGCGAGGTGGAATGCTGCAATCTGTGGCCGGCACAAAGTTTCAGTCCGGACGCATCCGAGCCCAAACGGTACCAGGCCTGTCTGTGGCAATCGGGATCGCAGCGGAGGCTGATTCCACACCACCATCTGGAAACGGACGACAAACACAATATCACCTTGCAGTCGGGCGATCGTTTGTCCTATGTTTTGGAGGACCGCAACCCGACACTGGAGATCCTGTCACAACAGCCGCTTGTCGCCGGCTTGTGCGCTTACATGTGGGACCTGCATGTGGGCATCCGCATATGCACCTCTCCGCAGGATGTCGTGCTTGCCGGTGGAACCCGATTTCACGTCCGTTATCGATTGTCGTGTCCCTCCCGGAACCAGCTGGCCGACGATGTAGCTCAGGCATCTCCGCCGGACAGAGCGCTTTCCGCCGCCATTCCGGTTTACAAAAATGGCGTCAATGACTTTGACCCTGTGGATCCGGATGTATCCTCGCCTCAATGGCCCTGGACGCCTGAACCGGCGTCCTCGTTGTCCACTGCAGTGGAACTGAGTCTGGATGACCAGGTGTCACGGGTGGGAAAGCGCTCTTTGAAAATCCAGCATGCCGAGAATACCCGCTCACACTGGATAATGACGGCATTGGGACCCGCATTTGGCTGGCCGGCCTTTGCCAACGGGTGCCGTCTCAGGCTCTCAGCCGCAATCCGCACCCTTGGACTGGTGGGAGAGTCCCGTATCGCCCTGAGATATCATCTCACCGGTCGGGAGGGTCTGTTTTCGCCACAGACCTACTCTCGTGTGGATAGCAATACGGTCGTGTCGGGTAGCCGGGAATGGACCCGAATCGAGGTGACCACACCCCCTCTGGACCCCGCACCCGACCGGGTCCACCTGATCCTGGAACAAAACGGAACCGGCATCACCTGGTTCGATGAGGTCCTGTTCGAAACCCTGACACCCCAAAACAGGTCTTAGACATCCCTTCAACTATTGCACATACAGGGTATTCCATACATTACCCTTTCAATCGCTCCGTCCCGGATTCGGGTCAGTACGTTGGCATCAAGATCGCTTGCTTCCAATGTTTTCCCTTCGCGGTCTCTGCGTATATTCTTTTGAAATGTGTAATCGTCAAAACCAGTTTTGGATTATTTGTCAATTGTACAACATATTCACGTTATAGAAACAATTGGAGGCTATGTGCATGAAAGCTGACAAGAGAGAAAAGCCGGCTGTCACCACCATCGTGTGGACCCTGACAGACGAGGTCATCGAAGATCCGCGTATACTGGATGAGCAATTCAAGGATATCAAAGCGGCCGGTTTTGGCGGCGTTACCCCCTTCGTTCGGTGCAGCCGGTACCGTTGGGATGACGACCTGGCCCAGAAAGCACTGGTCCGTATCCGGCAATTATGCGAGCATAATGAAATGGACTTTTGGACCTTCCCGGATCCTCGCTTCCTATCCAGAGATCTGACAGAGTCCGGCGGCTGGCTGGATGTGGTCCTGTTCGGGGAGACCGTGAAGGCAGAGCAGGTTCCACACCGGGTACCCATCGAAAACGACCGCTATCGGATACGCTGTACCCTGGCGCCGCGGCATTCACATATGGTCCATGAGGTGGCGGTCGAGTATCAACCGGTGGGACTCCTCAAAGTCTATGCGGTTCGCCGGGGCAAGAGCATCGCATCGGATCAGGATATTCGAGATATCACCCCTCAGAGTCACTTTTTCTACAATGCCCGCGAGGGATACATGGAAGCATTCGGCACAGACTCCGAGGCCACGGAGGGAGACTGGGACGTTGTGGCATTTTTTCATTGCCGGACCTGTCACGTGGATTTTTCAAATCCAAAGCATATGAAACACTATCAGCAGACCCTGAAACGGTTTGCGGCACGTCTCAAACGCTGCGACCTCATCGGTTGGGATGAACCGGGATATACCTGTCTCTATGGTGCTCTGCCGTTTTCCAAAACAATCCGAAAACGGTTCAAATCCGCTACTCAGACCTCGCTCGTGGATGAGCTCTGGAAACTGGCAATCGAAGCAGAGGACCAGAGTCATCAAACCATTCGCATTCAATATTACCGCACTGTGCAAAAAACCGTGGTCAGCGCGCAAAAGCGCACCTGGAAAAACGCCCGATCCCTGTGGGGCGACACCTGTGGTAGTGGTATCCATGACACTTGGCATTTCGAGTCCGCCGACATGGCCGATATGAATCACGGCAGCATGGATGCCTGGCGCGGTCTGAAATCAAAATCCGCCGGTTTTGTGGACCTGGGTGGCGTGATTCAGCTCAAGGATCCGCAATCGGACTATTATGCCAACCTGGCGGCGCTTTCGGTTATCGACGCGTCCCTGGGACGACACAGCCGGGATGAAGTGGCCTATAACAACCTCTGGACCGTCGAGGATGACGACACCGGGGATCAGATTCGGGTGATGAACCATTGTGTGAACGTGATGGCCCTGTTCGGCCTGCGCTGGCTGGCTCATATCTACGGTCCGGTGGGTACCATTGGTGAAGAAGAGGGATTTCTGGGTTCACCCTTTATGCCGGGTTATCCGCATCACAGCACCTGGCCTGAATTCCCCCGGTGGACCCAGAGACTGCGTGCTCAGACCGAAGCCGTTCAGGACCAGCTACCGCAGTCCAACATGGCCCTCCTGTTTCCGGTGGAAACGCTCTACACCCTGTCCTCGGAATCGGCCAATCAGGTCGCCGGCCAGGTCTTCAAAACGATTCAGGCTCTGGTGGATCATCACTATCATGTGGACGTGATCTCGCCGGCTCTGTTTGCCGACGGCAGTTGGAACAATTCCCACTATTACCTGGGTACACAGCGATATATTACTGTATTATGTCCCTATCCACGTATTTTGAAACATTCAGCTTATAAACAGTTGCGCACACAGCCAGACCGCATTCTCTATCTATATGATATTCCCGGTCTGACGCCCAAAGGCAACCCCCTTACCCCCGTCTCCTCCGGTGTGGCCGAAAGTGTCGATGATATGCTCAGCTGGCTGCACGGACATCCGACTCTACGCCCCATTCAGGCCCCGGAGGGATGCTGGGTCAGTCACACACCCGATGCCAATGGGGACTGGATCACCCTGGTGCCGTCACGGGTGGGAGAGTCCTGTTCAGGACAGGTCACGTTTCGCGACAAATCGGTTCCGGTGGAATGTGACGGACTGGTCCGTATCTATTATCCCAGAGGCGGGGATCCACGTGTGGAGTATAAAGAGTCCTGATTCCAGAACGGGTTATCCATCGGCCCGGGATTCCGGGCCGATTTTCCGCCTCGCCACTTTTCATCCTGCACCATCACTGGTGTCCGGTAATCGGGCACCAGTGAATGTTTTTGATTCCCCAAAGTCTGAAATAGATGTCCATCGACCATAAGAAGCAAAACAATGTTTTTGAAATCAAAGGTTATGGTGCTGTTGTTGGTATCCCTCGGCCTGATCTCGATGTCTCAGGCGTCAGACACAAGAGCGCTTGAAAACGCCAGAACCTCTGCAGACATTGTCGGCTATTCGCTGAGCAAGGTGCAGCGCTGGTTGCATGAGAAGGCACTTCCCAGAATCGAACCCGAGACCGGTCTGTATCATCCGGATGGAGATTTAAATTATCAGGATGCCTGGGCGGATTGTTATCCCTTTTTCGTCTGGGCAGCCTGAGCCACCGATCTGGACGCTCTGGAGGGACCGGTAACGATCGAAATTTTTAGTATTACCGGTCAACAGATTGATCAGTTCACATTGAATAACAGTAAAGGTGAGCAAAAGTGGGTATGGATACCGGAAGGAAATGCATCGGGGGTGTATCTGATGACAGTGGATACAGGAGAAAAACGCAACCTAATAAAAGCCCTTTATCTGAAATAAAAGGTATAATCCACCTTTGAGGTGGACTATACCTGGAATATAAAAGGATGCTGAAAAACAGATCCAGTCTCCCTTTGAGGTGGACTAGATCCGGAATGAAAGCTGGACCCCGTCAGGGGATTACCAGGGCGTTGACTGGGTTTCGACGACCACACCGGACGGGGGTGACGGGGGTTGTCGGTCGCCGGAGACCTGGATTTCATTGACGGCCACCAGATACATACTGGAGGAGCGTCCCTGTTCATTGCCTCCCAGCACCACCTTGCCGGCCTCAAAGCGCTTCTGGTAACAGGCAAACTGGGTATCCGAACTCTGAATCTGGTAACCGGTTGCGGTCCAGTCGGAGAGCCAGGCCGGTCGGGTATCGGTGCTGTTGTCATAGCCGAGGATCACGTCAGCGGGACGACTGAGATAAAACTCGATAAATGAGCTGTCGGTAGCGTATTTATCATCATTGGCGGTCAGAATCCATTGGCTGTCTGCAAGTTCGGCGGGAATGGATGTGAACACAAAATCCCGATCGATATAGAGAGAATCCCCGTCGCTGCGCGTCACGACACGATAGGTTTCGGGCGTCAGTCCGCCAATCAACGCGGCTCGATAGGTATATTGCGCTGACGCATTGTCCACCGCGTTGGGGGTCTCGGCCTGATCGGTGACGCCCGAGACCGTAACGGTATAGGTGGTGCCATCCTGTTGCGCGGAAGTGGTGATCAATACCGTCTGGTTATCCCCGTCCAGAGCCGCGGACTGAACGGCCAGGGGCGGATCGAACTGATAGTGGGACACATCGGACACCGAAGCCGAGGCCAGTGCCTCATCAAACCGCAATTTGACGTGCGTGGCGGACACGCTTTTGGCCCATTCCAGCGACGGTGGCGTGGTATCCGGCTCAGGCAGACCCGGACCAAAGATTCGCATGTTGGAAAAAATCGGGCCGGGCTGCGAGGTATAGCCCCAGATCAGATTGTCCTTGCCAAGGAAAATGTACTTAAACGCTTCCACCTGGCCTTCAAAGGGCAATACCAGCCGTTCCACACCATTCACCAACAAATGCAGGTTGGTCCCTGTCCAGACAAAGGTGAATCGATAGGTCGCATTGATATCCCAGCGGGCATCGTGCATCAGTCTGGATTCATCCTTTGAATCGACTCCCCGGGGAGCCGCCCACAGCTTGAATCCCGCTTCACCCTCTACCCCGCTCATATATCC
>CAYPUH010000176.1:0-9875 GCA_964413725.1 uncultured Cytophagia bacterium | reverse complement strand
ACCTCGATATCTAAGTTGTGTTCGGTTGCCGTCTTACGGACGCGGTCTTCAAGGGCGATACATTTTGGGCAGCCCGTGCCCAGTATTTTTACCTGCATGTCTGATCTCCATTGTAAAATGTTCTGTTTGGATTCATTCGCATCGGGTTTGTCAGGAGGATAACGTTTCAGTATAAAACCGTTTAAACGCCTCGTCGATCTCGTCGCGGACACGGCGAAACACTGCCAGGATCTCGTCCTCCGAGCCGTCCGCCTCGGCCGGATCGTCAAAGCCGAGATGCAGCCGTTGCTCGACATCGCCCAAAAACACCGGGCAGGTCTCTTTGGCATGGTCGCAGACGGTGACGACCGCGTCGAAGGAATGATCCAGATAGGTGTTGACATGTTCGGGGTGGGCATCGGAGAGATCGATACCCCGTTCGGCCATCACCGTCACGGCGTGGGGATTCACCTCGTCAGCCGGCTCGGTGCCCGCCGAGGAGACCTCCAGCTCCGGATCTATCGCCTTTAAAAACGCTTCGGCCATCTGACTGCGGCAGGAATTTCCCGTGCACAGAATGAGTATTTTTTTATTCATCGTTGCTCCTTTGTCAGGAGGGCTTTAATTTTTTCCGTGTCATTCGTGGACCCTGTCTTTTCTTTCATGTCTATTCGTGACATTCGTGGATCCGGTTTTCTTTGTGTTCATTCGGGGGGACCAGTCTATTCTTCGTATCTACCATCTCTGCGGGAATCTATTCTATGGACAGCCACGTCCATACCGGTCCTGCTCACTTCTATGCCCCCTCCGGATGAGCTACGACGACGCACCCCGGATACCTGCTCGCTGTCCCTGACACATCCCGGAGGAGAATAACACCCATATCATTCCAATCGACTCTGGGATCAAAAAAGTATCTCTCTGTCGGCTTGGCGTGATTTTGTTTTTACATACGTTTACTTTCATACGACCCTGTTTTCCCACGGCTCACACCATGGCGCCAAAGACGATGCCGCTGAGGGTGGCCATGACCACCACCAGAGCCACGAACACGGCGGTCTTTTGCAGTCCCAGCACGCTTTTGATGACCAGCATGTTGGGCAGGGAGAGTGCCGGACCGGCCAGCAACAGAGCCAGGGCCGGTCCCTTTCCCATGCCGTTGGCGATGAGGCCCTGCAGGATGGGGATCTCGGTCAATGTGGCAAAATACATAAACGCCCCCACCACCGAGGCAAATGCATTGGCCGGCACGGAATTGCCCCCCACCAATGCAGCAATCCAGTGGCCGGGGATGATGCCATCGCCGCCCTCCGGGGATCCCAGCAAAAATCCGGCTATGAGCACTCCCATAGCCAGCAGGGGCAGGATCTGTTTGGCAAAGTCCCAGGTCGACGCCAGCCAGTCCCGGGGTTCGCCCTCACTGCGGGACAGGAGCACGCTGGTGATGACCACGGCGGCAGAGAAGGGAATCAGGGGCTGATGCTGAAACACCAGCGCCAAAGCGACGGTGAGTCCGGTGCCGAACAGAACCGGAGCCGGCTTCAGCTTCAGGATCGTGAGCAAAGACACCACGAACAGGAGGCCAAAGATCGAGGTGATCCACCATTTGAGCTGCCAGATCCAGGCCCAGAGTCCGTCGGTGTCCCCGGGTTCGCCCCAGGTGGCAAACACCAGAATCGCCACCAGCACGAAAAAATGAAAGGCGGTCTGCCACAGGGGACGGCCCTCCTCCTCTTCCGGCAGCACCAGGCCCTGTCCCGTTTGTTCATGGCGAAAGATCAGATGCATGAGCAGGCCGATCACGATGCCAAAGACCACCGCGCCGACGATCCGGGCGATACCCAGCTCCAGTCCCAGCACGCGTGCAGTGAGAATGATCGCCATAATATTGATCGCCGGCCCGCTGTACAGAAACGCCACCGCCGGCCCCAGTCCGGCCCCCCGCTTGTGAATGCTGGCAAACAGGGGCAGCACCGTACAGGAACAGACCGCGAGAATACTGCCGGACACCGAGGCCACCGCATAGGCAATGGTTTTCTTTGCCCCCGCACCCAGGTATTTGATCACCGAGGCCTGACTGACAAACACGCTGATCACGCCGGCAATAAAGAATGCCGGGATCAGACACAAAAGCACATGCTCGCGCGCATACCACCGGGCCAGCGCCAGGGCCTCCTGCACCGCCGACTGGAACCGCACCGATTCCACCGGCAGAAAATAGACGCCCAGAAACAATCCCACGATCCACAGCAGGGGTTTGTATTCCGTTCTCCAGTTCATATCATTCCATCCCATTCATTTCGTCAAACACCGAATTGTATGTCGTCAAAATTTTTTAGAGTCGGCAGAGTACATTGCGATCCACCGAGCGGACCCGTTCGGCATCGGACCGGAACACGGGATCTTCAAACTCCCGGCTGTACAGAGCGTGCAGTATCGTGTGCACTCGCGCATCGGCGGACTGCCGGTTCAGGTAATAATTGACCCACTTGTGTTCCTTGATGTCATAGATAAATCCGGCCTCGCGGAGAATCGAAAGATGCTGGGACACTGTGGAGGTGGCCAGATCGAGAATCTCGCGGATCTCGCACACGCACAACGGCCTGATACGCAACATATATAAAATCCGCAGCCGGTTGGTGTCGGCCAGAGCCTTGAACAGTTTGACGGAATCGGTCATAACCGCCCTTTTATTTCGTTTATTACCGAAATGTATAAAACAATCCATTCAAAATCAAGGCCATTATTCGGAATGACTTTTTACCAATCTATCCTCTAAACCGATCCCGTGGTGACCATCTGATCATTCCGGAACATCGGTTCGCGCCCCCAATACCCTTCACTGTTTGTCTTTCCCGGTACCATCCCGCGAAATGCCCATGTATACCGGGCATTTCGAGCAAAGACTCTGGTTGGTACCGTTGAACCGGATAGGACTGTTATTCGTTTCCTCTGTTGGAGGTGAAATTCTTCTCACAAGCAAAAACCACTCAAACAATTGAATCTTTTGCTCTTAAAATACCCCAATATCCCCCGCAGATGGGTATCACGAACCCGATTCGAACTCGTAGCATGTATTTTGAGCTTCGCAGGTATGATTATTGCATAAATTTAATAGATCACGGATCCAATACAATCAAACTAAAAGGTGTTCCTGCAGGTGAACACACGTCTTTCCTGCAATTGACACGATACCTACAGCAGACGGTTGTATGCGTCCCGCGACGCTGGCAGATGGACAGCAACCGGCTGGGTATAATATTTGCAAAGAATAACAGGCGGTTTGCCCTCCAGTCCCCAAAAGAGTGGTCGCTTGTTTTTTATAGAGATAAACAAAATGTATCATCTCACAAACGGCTATTTGTCACAGAAACGTGACGGGTCGTATCATTATGATGACGAGCAAGAAAAATCACACCGTCGTTGGCCCATACCGTTCCCCACAACGCGAGGCCGTAAAAGAATCTCAATCTCAGATATTCGAGATCGGACGTGTTGAGACCCATCCCCGCAGAGCCGGACAGAATCGGTTTTATACCGATAAAAGGAACTCGTCGGGCAGGGCTGCCTGAAAAAGGAGAGTGCAATTCTGGGGACGATCCGAAAGGAGTCTCAGCGGGGCAATCTAAGGCTGTAAACCGGACAATTACGGTTTTTTATACTTTTATTGGGAGGAGGAATCATGAAAACGTTATGGATCGTAGCAATCGGTTTGCTGTTACTGTGTTCGGTTTCGTGGGCGCAGCTGACCGTCCAGAATTCATCCGGAACGATTTTGATGCGGGTAGAAGAGGGGACGAGCGAAGCCATCGTGACGTTGGGGTCGGCAGGCACCCTTGGCAAACTGATCACCAACAGTCTGACCATCACAGAGGGAGCGGCTCAGGACAGAGTCCTGGTTTCGGATGCCGCCGGGAATGCCAGTTGGGGATCCGTATCTATTACGGAAACCGATCCCGAATGGACGGCCAATGATAATGACCACCGGCAGGACAATGAAACGCCAATAGCCGGAACAGCCATATCTGTTTCGGATCGGACGGTCAGTGTCGAGTATGACAACAGCACCATCAAAGTCAATGGAAGCGGACAGCTCTATGCTGTCGGAGACGGTTTTGAGGCCAATACGGACAACCAGAATCTCAGTTACACAAATCTGAATGCCCCCACCGGACACTATGTCACCCATCGGGTGTCGATCACCGGGGGCACCAATGCCACCATTCGTGATTATTATGACCCCAATACCACCGAAGATCCCCAACCCTTGTGGGAAGTGCTCACCGATGGCAATGATGCCGACGGCAACGATGCCCTGGATTTTGACCAGATCACCCTGGGAACGTCCAATGCACACAGCGATGCCCGGCTCACCATCGAGGCACACAATTCAGGTAGAAGAACGGGTATGTATGTTACCGCCAATGCAGGCGGACCGGCGGTTGAAGTGTATGGCTATGGAAATATCGTTCCCGGCACAGACGCAATTTATGCGCATGCGACTCGAGGGGGAGCAGCGATTGTGGCAGATGCCGGAGACGGTGGCAGTTGTTTTTTGGCCACAGGAGCCGGGGACGTGCGTCTTGAAAATAGCGACGATATATCCGGAGTCGATGGCATTCTCTATTTCGGATCCGGAACCGGAGCCAGCAGTGTGAATATCAACAGACAAAATGACAACATGAGTCTCGGGGCAGCAGGAGATATCCGATTTCAGGCAGACAATATTGTCTTTAACGGTTCGATCATTCACGCCTCTGACCAACGCTGGAAAACAGGAGTCACACCGATATCCTCTGCGTTAGATCAAATCCTCGATATCAATGCAGTTCGGTTTTTCTGGGACCACGAACACCCCACAGACGATAAACCCCATTATGGTGTCCTGGCACAGGAACTGGAGCAGGTCATCCCCGAGCTGGTGGTGACAGATGATGACGGCTATAAATATGTCAATTACAATGAACTCATCCCGTTCTTGATCGGAGGGATGCAGGAGCAACAACAGCGCATTCAGCAACTGGAAGCCCGGTTGACGGAACTGAGCGGCTCGATGAGATAACCAAAAATCACCCATCCGACAGACACCCTGTCCGTGAATCTGTCCTCCATTGTTCATCGTGCTCAGAGGGGGAATTGCCAAGGCGACCTGCCGCTTTCTGCCGACTGTCCGGCGATCGACAGGTTTTTCTTGATTTTGGGATTCAAATCAAGTACCGTTTGATACAGGATCGTTGTATTTTCACCAGACAGGATCGTATCGGATAGACCCTGACCGTCAGGGTCTATCCGAACCTGATATCACACCCATGCCTCGGCCAGAGTCATTACACTATGAGGATCCCATCATGAAGCAGATAGGTTTGACAGTCCTCTCAGCAGGTATTCTGATCGGTTCACTGGTTTCTCATACCCTCTCCGGAGACTGTACTGCCGAATTTCCGGATTCGGTCCGTCTCTCCTGGCGGTTGGTGAAAAATCAATACCAAGAGTCCTCCCGGCATCTGGCCGAGCTGACACTGACCAACAAAGCAGATGTTGCCTTCCCGGACCAAAACTGGGCTCTCTATTTCAACTGGTTTCGACGCATCGTTCCGGACGAGCTGGATGAACGCATTCACGGCCGCAATATCGATGGCGACTTTTACGAGCTTACGCCCTCTTCCTCCTTTCCGGTCATCCAACCCGGCGACTCTGTGGTTCTGTCGGTGGTGGGAACGCACTATGAGCTCAACACCACCGACGCGCCGTCCGGGGCCTATTTCGTCCGCTCTACACCCGGGGATACAACGATCGTCCCGGTCGATATTCACGTTCATCCCGTTGATCCTGCCGACTGTTTCCGCTCCGACCGGGATGTGATGCCGGTATGGACACCGGAAGAACAATATGCCCGCAACGAACAGGTCTCTCCGGTTACCCTGACCACGGAAGCACCGGACCTCATTCCCTCACCGGTCCGGGCCGATTATAGCGGCAGAATGATCACCTTGACACCGGAGTGGTCCCTCGAGATGGATCCCCGTCTCGAAACAGAAGCCGCCTGGTTTCAAGCGCAACTCGGATTCCAACTCTCCACGCAGAGTCGCTCCTCCAGATCCATTCTGTCACTCGATGTCGACCCGGAGTCGTTCTCCGGTACGGCCAAACGCCCCGAAGCCTATCGACTGAATATCACTCCCGACAGGGTAA
The DNA here is from genome assembly GCA_964413725.1 of uncultured Cytophagia bacterium. Lineage (GTDB taxonomy): Bacteria > Zhuqueibacterota > Zhuqueibacteria > Residuimicrobiales > Oceaniaggregativiventaceae > CAYPUH01. Next base: position 3,704 of record CAYPUH010000176.1, on the reverse strand, counting down.
AGATCACAGGTTATGATCCGGCGGGCGTGTTCTATGCATTGACCACACTGCTGGCTCTGCAGGCACCGGATGACGATTCACCCCAATCCATAACCCTGCCCGCCGGCCGGATTCTCGATTATCCCCGTTTCCCCTATCGCGGTCTGCATGTGGATGTGGCCCGAAATTTTCACGATGCCGGAACCATCCGTCAGGTCCTCGACGAGATGGCTCGGTATAAACTGAACCGGTTGCACTTTCATCTCACCGATGACGAGGGATGGCGACTGGACATCCCGGGTCTGCCGGAATTGACCGGGGTCGGCGCATACCGCGGTCATACCCTCACCGAAACCGATCATCTGATCCCCTCCCTGGGCAGCGGTCCCGATCCGAAACACTCCAGAGGGAGCGGATATTACTCCCGCGAGACCTTTATCGACTTGCTGCAATACGCGCACGCCCGGCACATCCGGATCCTTCCGGAAATCGACATGCCGGGACATGCCCATGCCGCCATCACGGCCATGCAGGCGCGGTATCGGCGTCTGGCACGAGCGGGACGACTGCAGGAGGCCTCGGAATATCTGCTCACCCACCCGCAGGACACCTCCAGCTATCGCTCGGTACAAAACTGGAAAAACAATGCGGTGGATCCGGCGCTGGAATCCACCTATCGGTTTCTGGAAACCGTGGTGACGGAAGTGGATCGGATGTACCGGGAGGCGGGTATGGAACTGAAGATGTTGCACATGGGCGGAGATGAGGTGGCCGCCGGCGCCTGGAGCGGATCACCGGCCTGTCAACAGCTGATGGCAAACCATCCGGATATCAAGAGTCAGCACGATCTGTTTGAATATTTTATCGGGCGCATGGCCGGGATTTTGGAGGAACGTGGCATCCGTCCGGCCGGATGGGAAGAGATCGCCATGCAGATCGTGGACACAAAAAAGATACCCAACCCCGCCGTTGTGGATCGACGCTTTGTGCCCTATGTCTGGAACAGCGTCTGGGGCTGGGGTGGCGAGGATCTGGCATATCGACTCGCCAATGCCGGTTTCGATGTGGTGCTCTCCAACGTGACCAATCTCTATTTCGATCTGGCTTATAACAAGCATCCACAGGAACCGGGGCTGTACTGGGGCGGCTATGTGGACACCCGCCGGGCCTGGGAATTTACACCCACCGACGTGACGCTCTGTGCCGAGACCGATCTCAACGGCCGGACCATCGATGTGAAATCCTTTGACCGCTTTCAACCCCTGGCACCCGAATCCGAATCCCGGCTCATGGGCATGCAGGGACACCTCTGGGGGGAAAATATTCGCTCCACGAGCCGTTTGCACTATTTTCTCTTCCCCAAAGTCCTGGGACTGGCGCAGCGTGCCTGGAGTCCGAAACCTGTCTGGGAGGAGCGATCGCTGCCCGGACAACGTCGCTCCGACTGGAATCGCTTTGTGACCCTTGCCGGCGAACGCGAGTTGCCACGCTTGGCCCGACAGGGCGTCGAGTACCGCATTCCCCCTCCCGGAGCCGTCGTGCGGCAGGACACACTCTACATGAATACCCTCTATCCCGGTCTCACGCCGGTCTATCAAATCGACAATCAGCCCCCCACTGTCTATACCGGTCCGGTACGCTTGTCCACAACGGACGCCGGAGACATACAGGTCTGGAGCCGGGATGTGACGGGTCGACAGAGCCGGAAAAGCATGTTATAGACAGGAAGGGCTGGATAGTCCAGCCCCTGCTGACGACATGACACTCATTTGAAGAACTTGGAGACAAATGGAGAGGTTTCGCCTTCCCGCAAAAAGTGTCCGGACGGGCCCTCGCCGAGGAATTCCGAAAACCACGATTCATGCTCGATCTCTTCATTGAGAATCGCCAGTGCCAGTTCATAGGTACGGTGATCCTTACCCGCCGTCAAATTGCAAATCTCGGTATATCCCCGCACCGCACACCGTTCCGCCTCCACCAGCACCTGCAACATCGCCTTGACATCTCTGGGATTGTCCGGCAGGGAAGCGGGCGGGCAGGCAGAGATATCATGAAAGGTTTTCATGTCTTTGGGAAGTTCTCCGCCCAGTTCATAGATACGGGGAACCAGAGCTTCAAAGTGATTCCGGTCCTCGATACGGGCGGTCTCTGCGATCTGCTTCACACCCTCTCCTTCCAGACCGATCAGATTCACGCGCAGAATCGTGTAATAGTAAAACGTTGTCAGTTCTGCGGCGGCGTTTTTGACCAACAGCTCGATCAGCTGATCCACATCAACACCGGCGTTTTCCACCATCTCTCTTGCGACTTTTGCCATAATAACTCTCCTTAAAGTTCAATCGATTTTGTTGTATATCGCATTACTTTTCCACATGCAATCCAGTGAGTACTCGGTCATCCTTTTACGGAACAGCACGCAGTGTATTTAAAACCTGTAACAACCGGGCCGATCATATTATTGCAATCCCGTCGACACAGATGGTGATCTAACGCAAAATTCAGCAAGACTCTGATGACAGGTCTGCTAGCTGAGGCCCGTTTATCGGTGACCGGAACGGGATCCTGGCTCTATTCACTCCATTCTGCGCTCTTGCCCGAATGTGCCTGTCGTCTCATCCATGGCCGCGACAGAAACGATATTCAACCCACGTTTCGGGTTCGTGATTTCACCAGGCTTTCGGTCAAATGGCAAATATCTTTGAAACCCTTTGACAGTTATTTGATTTATCCTTGTTCCTCACCATTTTTTTGTTTGATAATATTACACTTGCAACAATCAAAAGAAAACAGACAAAGCGTAATACTGGCATACTATTTGTTATGTGAAACAAAAATGATCAACCCAGATACCAGGGAGAACAAAATGAAAACAATCGGATTTGGATTGCTGGTGTTGCTACTGACTGCCTCGTTTGGCTATGCGGACTCGGGTTCGTTTGTAGGTGTACGCGCCGGGTTGTACACGGATGTAGAAGAGCCGTTTATCGGGGCCGAGTATTTAACCGGGATTGCTCCTTCGGTGGATTTTAATCCCAACATCGAGTATGTACTGATCGACAACATGACGTATATGACCTTCAATATCGACACGCACTATGATTTTTATGATACGAGAGGTGGATTCATGTATCTGGGTGCGGGGCTGGGGATCAGCTACATCGATATTGAAGGGGCATCGGACAGTGAAACGGATACGGGTATCAATCTCTTTGCCGGAGGGGGGCTCAATCGGCGCTCTGTCATACCCTATGTTCAAGCCAAGTTGATACTGGGCGATTATGATGAATTTGTAATTGCGGTGGGATTTCGCTTTTAGGGATTCTGACACGTATAATCTTTATCGCATCTGGTGCTCGGGTCGCGGCCGTTGATCAAAGACAGCGCATCATTGAATGTCAAGCAACCGGCAGGATATGCCGCGATCTGCGCGTCAGATGTCGCACATGCTCTGTACTGATGGTATTCACTCTGATTTCTTTCCAAATCTTGAATGCAATACGAGGAGCCGGGAGCCGGCTTTGATCGGCACACAACGCGTTCATACCCCCACCCGTCGGCTTTCCGGTGTCCTCGACCCTCTCGCCCTGCTCTATACCCTGTTCACTCGACAACTCAAACACTTGATATGTAAAGGCATGTTTTTGATTTACATACACAACAGCTTACTATTACCTGGATTCTGTGTTAACAGAATCCAACAAAAACCATCGTTATGATTATGTTCT
>CAYPUH010000175.1:3749-9904 GCA_964413725.1 uncultured Cytophagia bacterium | reverse complement strand
GGGACAAACTGCGGAGTGGACATCTGAGCATCGCGGAGAGTCTGGATATCGCGCTTCAGATCGGTGCCGGGCTCGCCAAGGCCCATGCGGCCGGAATTGTCCACAGGGATCTCAAGCCCGAGAATATCGTCATCGACACCGATGGACGGGTCCGCATTCTAGACTTTGGCCTGGCCAAACTCAAAGGAACCTCGCCAATCACCGGACCATCCTCCACCCTCGGGACCCTGAAGTACATGTCGCCGGACCAGCTGGAATCCAAAGAGGTGGATCACAGAACCGACATCTGGTCTCTGGGAACGATTTGTTACGAGATGATCACCGGCAACGCTCCCTTTCAGGGCGACAGCATGGCGGCGGTGATCCACTCGATTTTAAACAAAGACCCCGCGCCGATTACCCGCCTCCGCACCGATTGTCCCCCGGAGCTGGAATACAGTGTCTCAAAGATGCTGAGCCGGAATCCGGATTCACGCTATCAGCAGGTCACTGCGATGCTAACAGCTCTGCAGGCGGTGTCTGAACACACCGATTCAGGTACCATCGGTCTCCTAACCCGACTCCGTCTGGCCGGTAAACGGGTGACGACACCGCCACTGTGGATAGCAATATTGGCGGGACTCGTTGTGTTGACATCCGTTTTTTGGGTATGGCAGCTGGTGCAGCCGGGGGATCCGCCCTGGCTCCGGAACGAGGCATCACTGGCCCGGCTCATCTCGGAACGTGGTCATCAAAGGGGAATCCTCTCTCCGGATGGATCTGCGGTCGCCTATGAAGATGGCGATGGCAACATCAACATGAAAACAGTGGAGACCGGAGCGGTAACAACCATCGCTGCTGCAGACAGCCTGCCACACGCACAGCCGGCGTGGTCACCAGATAGCCGATATATACTCTTTACCGGTTCCAACCTCAGCACGCTGTGTATCCATGACCTCCGGGGCCGGTGTCTCCACCGGTTTCCCACCGGAGCGGTGGTATACTCACCGGCCTGGTCACGAGATGGACAGTTTATCGCGTACGTGATGCAAATCGGTTTCGATCTCTTTCTGGTCATCAGAACCGTGGACGGAGCCCGGGAAGAAAAGTATCAATTCGACAGCGACCCGTTTGCACTGGCCTGGAGTCCCGACGACCGAACGATCGCCCTGATCACACGCACCGCCCGGCCCGAAGAGTCGGCCGCAGATATCGGCAACATCCGGCTGTTCGATGTCTCCACGGGCGCGCTTTCGGACACTCTGGCACACGCTCAACCCTATCGGCGAACCTGGTGGTCCGGGGGAATCGCCTGGAGTCCCTGCGGACGCTATCTGGTCTATGTGGGATATGATGGCGGCGTTCGCGAACTGTTCGCTCTGCCCCTGAATCCCGATGACCACACCGTCACCGGAGAGCCCGTTCGCGTCACCCGCTTCGGCGGCAGCGGATCGCCGTTCTGGCCGGCGTTCTCGCACGACAACCGGTTTTTAAGTTTCAATGTGGATGAACGCAACGTGGATATCTATCTCTGTCGCCTTGACCTCGAGTCGGCAACGCTCTATGGGGATCCCGTTCCCCTGGCGCAGGACCGCACCCTGGATCACCAGCCCTGCTGGATGCCCGATGGCCACCACATCGTCTTTGTCTCGTACCGCGATGGCCAGGCCGATCTGTACTGTCTGCATACCGTCTCAAAGAATATCCGCAGGTTGACGGTGTCCGAAACCGTGGAGACCGATCCGCAGGTCACGCCAACGGGAGATGCCATCCTGTTTTATGCGGGCGGCGCCATCTGGACAGTGCCCATAGCCGGCGGCAATGCCATCCGCTTGACGCCGCCAGACATGGAAGTACAGAGCCGTTATCTGGTTCTGCCTGACAACAGAGGACTGCTCATCACACAAAAAGACACCGTGAATGCGAGACACTGCCATCTCTTACACCTCGACGCAGAGGGGATTCGGCAGAAAGTACTGCTGACCAACCTGGACACTCCCGATCTGGTTCTCGCCACAGACGGCCGGCACGTGGCTGTGTCCGGCGTTGTCGACGTTACACAGCGGCACCGGGAGCATATCGCCCTGTATGACCTGCAGACGGATTCGCTGCAGCGGCTCTGGAACCAGCCCGGATTCTATCCCCGCAGCCGATTGTCCGCCAGCCCCGACGGCCGCAGCATCGTACACGACACCTACACGCCGGAAGGGATCCGACACATGCAGCTGCTGCCGGTGGATGGCAGTCGTCCACGGGAGCTGTCCATAGAGTGCGAGGTGCCGGAAGGCGACTGTTATCTCGGACCGGTGAGTCCCGACGGCAGACACCTCCTGTTGCTGCTGGACACGGAAGAATCCGACACCTGGGTGCTGGGACCCGAAAAATAGACAACAGCACCGGTGCAATGACCGGTCGCTCGTTTTCGCTAACGGATCAGGCTGATTTTGCGGCACCGCGTCCCGCTGCCGGTTTGCAGCCGACAGATATACACCCCCGTGGGCGCCATTCTCCCCCGATCATCATCCCCCTGCCAGGACACCAAATGCCATCCGATACGTTGCTCCCCCTCCAACAGGGTTTTCACCCGTTTTCCCAGAACATCATAGATCCGCAAAAAGACATCCGCCCGATGCGGACAGAAGAACCGGATGGTGGTGGCGTGATTAAAGGGATTGGGATGGTTATGCAGCAGGGAAAACGAGGCCGGTGCGTCCACCGCATCATGATCCACATGGGTCGGCACATAGACCGCGTCGAACGCCACCTGCAACGAATCGATGGGATCTCCTGCCACGTCCGCGACTTCGATAGAGATGGAAAGGCTTTTCAGCCTGTCGTCGGCATTTGCAACCTTGATGCAGGCACACAGCGAGGAGGTATCGTCACAGCGTGTGTCGGCACCGTTTTCCTTGGCCGCCTGCAGGGCCGCCATCAGCTTCAGGGGCAGCGGTCCGGATGTCTGCAAAAAGGCGGTTTCCATCTGTTTCAGAATATGCTCGCCGGCCAGGCAATTGCCCTGGATCGAATAGGTGGAGCCCACGATCCATCCGTTCCACTCCGGAATCAGAGATCCGCTATAGGCCGCACCGCGGGGGAGAGAATCCAGAGTGACAATCCCGTACTGGCGAAAACAGCACTGAGGGTCCATATCCACCAGCTCATCGACGATAGCCTGTGCGGACTGTGCCTGCAACAGATAGCGTTGACCTGTCAACAGACATGTAAAACTCGGTTTGGCCTGCGCGATCATGCCACCCTTGTCGGGGATCACCGCACAGATATCGGCAATACCCCCGCCCTGAACGCAGGAGGCGGCCGCCACGCCCACCTGGCGTGTGAGCGTATCCACCGCTACGATGGAAAAGGTCCCCCACACCATCGAAGGCACGAACAACAGAATGGCCGTGATCAGAACAAATACACTTGTAGACACTCGCATGACGGACGGTCCTTATAAAATGAATATTGATTCTGACGGTTTAACGGGCCCGAAGGCTGGCGGACCGCCTCCGGGCCATACCATCTGTAGAGCTCAGTCGGGCAGGAGGTTATGACTGCCCGCGGCAACTCTTTATTTCAGCAATGTCACTTTGATGGATCGTTGCATCCCGTCGGCCATCAGGCGGACGAAATAGACACCGGCGGGAACACCCTGCCCGCTGTCATCATCACCGTGCCAGCGCACGGAATGACGTCCCGCCTGGCGGAGGCCGTCTGCCAGCGTCTTGATGTGTCGGCCCCGGATATCATAGACATGGAGCGAAATCCTTGCCTGTTTGCAGCAGGAAAATTCGATGACCGTGGACGGGTTGAACGGATTGGGATAGTTTTGTCTCAGGGTAAACTCGTCCGGTTGAGCACGGTCAGGTGTCTTTACAGCCGTGATCGGGTCATAGGGGTCGGTGGACGGATGGTCGGTCTGCATCAGGATGTGGTCGATCTCGCCGAAAAACATGTCTCCGCCATAGTAATAGTGTCCGGGGACAGTATCGGATTGGTAGAGGACGTTGATCCGGCCGGCCGGATTCCAGGCGGAGATATAGGGAAGGGTCTCCTCGACGCCGGGCGTCCGGGTCAGATTTTTCGGCTCGCCCCAGGTGAGACCGTTGTCCCCGGACGAGACCGCAAAGATATCCGTATAGGGCAGGCCGGTGGTGCCATCCACATCCTCCGGAACGGTGCTCAGTCCGGAGAACACCATCGTCAAGACACCCGCTTCATCCACACCGAGGTGAGGATACCAAAAGGGAGACCAATCTATCAACTGCCCGAAATGAAGCGAGTCCCACCGCACGGCGACGGTGGGCTCACCGTCGTTAACCGTCGGGCACCAGTGTACCAAGGGTGAGTTGCGGCTAATGGAAGCGAAATCATTGACATCGACATTCATGACTGCAAACACCACATGCAGCTCATCCTCCAGGTAGAGGGCGCTGAGATTGTGGGTACCCAGCAGCTCCTGCACATCGTCCGGTTCGTTGGAATAGTGGGTGATCATGACGGGATCGCCCCAGGTGAGACCGCCATCCAGCGTCTCGATCATCCAGACATTGTTTTCTCCCTCGACATTGCCCAGCGGAAAGCCGTAGAAATTGACCAGCAGAAAGGCCGCCCGGCCGTTTTTGTTGCTGACCACGATAAAGGTCCCCTCCCCCTCGATACCCGGGAATATGACCTGGTTTTCCGCATGGAGATACTCTTTGGTGTTGACATTGAACACATTCATCACGTGCTCTCCGCCCGCCACCGAGTTGCCGCCCAGGACGATCAGCGAATCGGACAGGACGGCCACCACCGGTTTTCCGTAATTGCTCGGCGTCACAGGCGCCGGGTAGCGGGTAAAGTTGCCGGCACCGGCAGCGGAATCGACGCTGAGAAACAGTTCAAAATCGTGCCCCCGGCCGTTGTGCGAGGCGACCACGGCGCGACCGTCGGGCAGAATGTCCATGGCGGGAAATTCGGCATCGATATCCTCAACCCGAACGGGCTCTTTCAGGGTCGTGCCGTTATCGTCACTGAAGACATAGAACGAATTGCGCTTCGCCCACTCTCCTTTCGAGCCCGCACAGCCAAAATAGACAGCATGAACGTGTCCCTCCGGCGTCACCCAGAGATGCCGGTCATCACTGCCCCAGGACTGGTAATCCCAAAAGGCCGTCTCGTCCCCCTGAACGATGGAAACGGTGGTCGTGGCCTCAAGTCTCCGGGGATGATGTGTTTCGGCCATGCCGTGCACCCACCGGGGTTGGGTCTGTTCTGTGGCCAATCCAGCCACTGCGACGAGCAACAGAATGATAACAACGTGCTTGACCATTTGTTGTCTCCTTTCATGGTAACGGGTTTAAACAGAGGGTCAACAGCAAGATGCTGCCCCACAACCTTGACAGGAGGACACACTCCACGACTCGTCACAAAAGCAGGCACACGCATCCGGAGACAGGATCGAGGAGAAAGAGGAGTACATACCGTTGGTGTGGAGTCCGGGAGCTCATCCCCCGATGAACTCCCGGCTGACTGACAGGCGCTTCAGAGTGGTAGCTGCATACCACCCGACTATCAGCACTCTCCCCCCTGTCCGTCACCAGACAAGGATTGTGCCAAACGCTGCCGGCAATGCACAGGGTATTTTGAAATTGTTTTTATTGAAGGTATAAAGACAATGGCAAGAGAGAACAGATTCTGTCACAAAAGGAATTGTGGTCCATTGACCCCAATCATGGTAAAAAAACCATAATCGGTACAGAACAAACATGCGGGCCCTTTATGCCGTCATTCCCGCAAAAGCAGGAATCCATCGCAACAGTCCTTTGCCGTCATTCCCGCAAAAGCAGGAATCCATCGCAACAGTCCTTTGCCATCATTCCCGCGAAAACAGGAATCCATCGCAAGAGCTCTTTGCCGTCATTCCTGCGAACGCAGGAATCCATGGATCGAAAAAAAAAAGGGGTCTCCAACATCTGCAGATCTCACACCCGTACGGGCACGGGTCCATCTGCGCCACCTTACACACTGGACCCCTGCGTTCGCAGGGGTGACAACCAGACTTGCCTGGATCAGTCCTGCAACACCCATGGGATTCGGTTTTGGTAACGGGCCTTTCATAAGCAGAGGCTGAGGATATGCAACAGTCCTTTGCCATCATTCCCGCGAAAACAGGAATCCATCGCAAGAGCTCT
>CAYPUH010000175.1:0-3649 GCA_964413725.1 uncultured Cytophagia bacterium | reverse complement strand
TACGGGCACGGGTCCATCTGCGCCACCTTACACACTGGACCCCTGCGTTCGCAGGTGTGACAGCCAGACTCGCCTGGTCTAGTCCTGCAACAGCCCATGGGATTTGGCTTTGGTATAGAAATTTTTGAAATGCATGTTGGCTCGTTTCGCCGCCTGTGAGATATTGCCGCCGCTTATACGCAGACAGCGGCTGAGGTACTCTTTTTCGAATCGTTCGATCGTACGTTGTTTGGCGGTGCGAAAGTCGAGCGCCTCCTCCGCACCGGCATCCGGCACTGACGTTCCGGACCCCACATAGTGCGGCAGATGTTCCGGCAGCAGGGTATCGGTTTCGCACAGGATCATGGCACGCTGTACGATATTTTCCAGCTCGCGAATATTGCCGGGAAACGAATACTCGTTCAGGCATTTCTGTGCGGCGGAGGAGATTTTCACAGTGGATTTCTGATATTGGGGGCCATAGAGAGCGAGAAAATGCAGAGTCAACAGCGGGATATCATCGCGACGTTGCCGCAAGGGAGGCAGGGTGAGTTCGATGACGTTGAGACGGTAAAACAGTTCACTTCGGAATTTGCCGGTTTTCACCAGCAGGCCGAGATTCTGGCTGGACGCGGTAATCACCCGCACATCACAGCGGCACTGGATAGAGGCGCCCACCGGGCTGTATTCGCCAAACTGCAGGACCCGCAGCAATTTCACCTGCAGTGCCGATGACATGTCATTGACTTCGTCGAGAAAGATGGTGCCTTGATTGGCCTTTGCAAACCAGCCGGCTTTATCCTTATAGGCACCGGTGAAAGCACCTTTGGTATAGCCAAACAGCTCGGATTCCAGCAGATTTTCCGGCAGTGCCGCGCAGTTGATGGCGATAAAGGGCTGGTTGCGGCGTCCACTCTTTTGATGCAGGGTCCGTGCGATCAGTTCCTTGCCGGTGCCGCTCTCTCCCTGAATAATTACCGGCGCATCCGTATCCGCCACCCGGTCCACCAGTTTGAGGAGTCTCATAAAGTCCGCATTGGACCCGATAATGCCGCCACAGCCTGCGGTTGTATCCAGTTGTTTTTCCAGCGACTGGATCTTTAACCGCATATTATGACATTCCAGAGCACGCCAGGCAACAGGAGAGATAAAATCACAAAACTCCTGTGCCGCTTCATACTCTTCATCACTGAACAGGCCCCGCACGGAGCGGTTGTCCAGATAGATCACACCAAAACACGCCTCCGCGTGCAACAGGGGAATACACATCACCGACAAGATATTCAGACGGGTGACGCTGTCACTGTCGTGAAATTCGCGATCCTCCAACGCGTTGCGCAGGCAAAGCGGGATTTTCTCCTGTCTTGTTTTTGTGATAATCGAGTTGCTGATTTCGTATTCCGGATTTCGGATATCCTCGTCAAAATGGCGGGCCGCCTGAAAGAGAGGCTGATTGTCCTGATCAAAGAGGATGACGATGCCTCGTTCGGCATTGGACAGTGCAACCAGGCGGTCGATGAGCGTGGCGATGATGCTCCCGACATCGCCTTCGGCGAGCAGGTCCCTGGCCTCATGGTAAAACCGGGCCATCAGCTCCTGCGTGATCGATGTTGTTTTTTTGGCATCCATCCGAGACCCCACCCCGAATCGTGGTCTATAATATTAAAGATATCAATCTTTGGGCGGAATTGCAAAACATAATGATGGATGCCGTCATTTTTTGACTCTTTCCTCCTATCGGATTACCAAACTCTGTTTCGCGAATTCCATCTGTGCTGATCCGTGTTTATCCGTGGCTGTTCTTCATGCCCAAACAGGCCACCGATTCACACAGATCCACACCGATTCGACCTTTATCACAGAGACTGCATCACAAACCGCGTCAGCATCGAGTCTTCCTGTATGGTGGTGCCGATCTTTTGTCGCGCGATGATATCGGGGTCGTCCAGCACCGCCACCGGGGGGGGAACCGTTTCATCGAGTCGGGGCGAGGCAGACCGTTGTACGACGGTTTGCCCCCATGGAGAGGAGACATGTTGCAACGTCAGGACCAGCGCCAGCACCAGCACGCCGGCCAGCACTGCCTGATAGACCGGGATACGGAATGCCAATATCCGGGTCACGCTCTGCCAAACCGTTGACGGCCGCGACACCCACTGTCGCGTGTCGCGAAACCTCTGCAGGAGATGATCGCGGATGGCCGGATCCGGATGCAAAGCGGCCGCATCCGGCACCCCCGCGGCCTCGTGCATGCGGAGCACCAGCTCCTGAACCGCCCGGCAGGATGCACAGACCGCAACATGCCGATCCACCTGTTGCGTTTCCGAAACGGCAAGAGGCTCCCCTGTCTGTTTGATGAGAAGGTCCTGTACGACCCTGCACGCTTGCCGTGTATGGTCATCGTTTGCCATGATCGAACCCTTTTGGATTTGTGGGATGAAAGGCCTTTAACGTCTCTGCCAATTTGCGGGTGGTATAGAACAACCGGGATTTCACCGTCCCGGGCGAACAGTCCATAATCTCGCCGATGTCCTGTATGGAAAACTCTTCCTGAAACCGCAGCAGAAACGTGGTGCGATGCGATGCGTCCAGCTGCTCCAGCGCGGTCATCAACGCCGACTCGAACAACACCCGGTCCACATGTTGTTCCGCCACGGGAACCGGGTCCGGTGGCATCGCTGACGAGCTGTCCGGATCCGCGTCCGTCAGCACCGTTCTGCGGGTCGCTTTGCGGCGGTATTCGTTCTTGCACCGGTTGTGGGCGATGGTAAAGATCCAGGTGGAAAAGCGGTAGCCGCTGCGGAACAGGTGCGGTTTCTCGATCAGTTTCAAAAAGACATCCTGCAGCAGATCCTGCGCCGTGTCCCGATCTCTGCCCAGCATGCGATACAGGAACGTGAGCAGCCGGCGGGCGTAGCGGTGATAGAGAGCATCCAGCGCCCACGCCTCGCCCTGCTGTACGTGTCGCATCAGCTGTTCGTCGCTGAGGTTTTTGTCAAGAGTGTGCAAACGTCCTCGCGCATTTCTGGCTATTGTCTAAAAGATAGCGTTCCGGTGCGGATTTTACAACCCTTCGCTTTCAATATAAGCCTGGATCTCGTCTTTTTTGCCCGCCTGATCCGCCAGGCTCAACGCCTCCTGTTTCCATTCCTGTGCCCGGCTCTCCTCCCCGGCGGTGTGGTAATGCCGCGCCATCATGATCATGGGCACCACATAGTTCATTTTTAGAAACGGAAACGCCCCGCTGGCCGGATAGTCTTCATTGTAAAAGTCCACCGTCAGGTAATCCAGACGGAAGGTCTGTTCGAGATTCCGTTTCAGCACCGCCAGATTGTCGATGCGCTCCGGACTGTAGCGATATGCCAGCCCGACGACATACAGATCATCCTTGATGGCCCGGATATGCCGGTCATACACCGTCAGCGCAGCATAAATGGGAACCTCCGGATGGCGGACCGCAATCTGCTTACACATTTCGGGCAGAAACGCTTCACTGCGATAGGCCGGCAGGTCTTCATAATCGAGCTGTATGCCCTGCTCGTTCAGTTTTCTGTCCAGATAGTCTTTGCCGGTCTTGATCAGGCTGGTATTCAGAACCGTGACACCGGTGCGGATGCCCTTGAGCTCCTGCAACACCCCCACCGGAGAGGGATGGTTGGCGCCAGTGGTA
>CAYPUH010000174.1:0-9929 GCA_964413725.1 uncultured Cytophagia bacterium | reverse complement strand
TGCCCTGCCGGATCTGATTGGAACCTTTGGGTTTGCATTTTTTATCTATGCCATTGGCTTTGGTGCCGGACCGCGATTTTTTCAGATGTTTCGCCTTAATGGAATACGGTTCGGATTGATTGCTATCTTTGTGGCCGTCGTCTCAAGCTTGGTAGCGGTGCTTTGCGTAAACCTTTTTGATCTCCCGATCATACTGTTACCCGGGATACTGGCGGGTGCATTGACCTCAACATCGACCCTTGCTGCTGCCTATGAACTCACTCGGGAGCCTCTCATGTCGGTGGGATATGGTATTACCTATCCCTTTGGCCTCATCGGATTGTTGATCCTCGTACAGGTTGTGCCTCGTTGGCTGCGGGTGAATTTGAGACGAGAAGCAGCGGAAAAGGGGATACGGGACAGCGAGGAGGATGAACCGTCCAGAGTGACCAATGAGTTTGAAAAGCGAATATTCCGGGTCCAAAATCCAGGCGTGTGCCGGATTCCGCTACAGAAATTGCGATTGCGGCAACTTGCAGGTGTGGGCATTGTATGGGTACGACGGGGGGAGCGTGTCTTTCATGCGAATGCGGACACCGAGCTGGAGCCTTACGACCATGTCCTCGCCGAGGGCAAGCGGTCCGATCTGTTGGAACTTGAATCCTATATGGGGCCCGAGGTGGTGGATGAACAGGTTCAGGATCAGCACGACGTGACGCGCCGGGTCTCTGTGTCACAAGCGTTTGTACACAACCGGACACCGCGTCAACTGGGGCTGGCAAAGGATTTTAATGTGGTGTTGACGCGCTTGCAGCGGGGTGGAATCGATATGCCGGTGACTCCGGATATGAAGCTGGAACGAGGGGATGTGGTGACAGTGACCGGCCCGGAAGAACGCATGCATCTGGCGGTCTCTTTGCTGGGGCGGGAAGAACGCAAGATCTATGAGACCGATATGTTTACCTTTAGCACCGGTCTGCTTGTTGGGGTGTTGCTGGGCCTGGTAAAGGTTCCGATACTGAATGCCTCGCTTGGCAATGCAGGAGGATTGCTGTTTTCCGGGATTTTATTTGGTTATCTGCGGAATTTCGGTCCCTTTTCAGGGCGCGTTCCCATCGCTGCTCGATATATTTTACAAGAACTTGGATTGCTGTTGTTCCTGGCAACTGTGGGCTCCCAGGCGGGTGAGGGGCTGGTGAAACACCTTGCAGAATCGGGTTTGCCCATTTTTATTACCGGAGCGTGTATCACCATCATCACATTGATCAGTACTTTGGCCTTCTGCCGTTATGGGATCGGATTTGATTGGAACACCTCTTTTGGAGCCACCACTGGAGGCGTTACCTCGACTGTTGCGCTCAAGGTCGTGACCGAGGAAGCCAGTTCACAATATCCGGTGTTGGGATATGCCGGGGTGTATGCATTTGCCACAATTTTATTAACGATTTTAGGACAGGTTTTGGTGCTTCTCTCCTGATCCGTGCCCTACAGGGAAAGCTGTTCCAGAATTTTTCTGTTGGCCCGGGGGAACGCATAGTCCGAGATTTGCTTCGGACGAATCCATTTCCATTCCGAGCAGCCCAATGCCTGAGGTGTACCTCCGAGATAGCGACAGTGATAGGCCATGAGGGTGATGGTGAAATGGGTGTATCCATGTTCGATGGTTGCCAGGTGATCTTCCACCTCAATTTCCAGCCCCAGTTCTTCCTTTATTTCCCGCTGAACGGTTTTTTTCGGATCCTCTTCGGTTTCCATTTTACCGCCGGGAAACTCCCATAGCCCCCCCAGCATGGCGTCTTCATATCGGCGCGCAATAAGCAGTCTGTCCCGATGCCAGATGATGCCCACAGCGATGTGATGGTGAGGGCGGGGCTTTCTAGGTGTTCTGACCGGAAATTGATTTTGTTCATTGTTCCGGGCTGCCTCGCAATGGGTGTGAACCGGGCACTGCTCACAACGAGGCGAGCGTGGTTTGCAGAGAAGGGCTCCCAGTTCCATCACGGCCTGATTGTGGTCGCCAGGCCGACGCGGTGATAAAAGATCACCGGCAAGCGCGGCAAACACGGATTTACCCTCCGAAGATTTGGGATCGATGGATACCCGAAAGAGTCTGGCCAGAACCCGATTGACATTACCGTCCACAACCGCCAACGGGTTGCCAAACGCGATGCTCAGGATGGCGGCTGCTGTATATGGACCAATCCCGGGTAATGTCTCGATCTCTTTCTTTGTGGTCGGAATGTATCCGTCAAACCGATCGGTCACGATTTTAGCGGATTTATGCATATTTCGCGCGCGTGCGTAATAGCCCAGACCTTCCCAGAGCTTCAGGACACGGGAGAGGTCCGCCTCGGACAGATGATAGACGGTGGGGAATGCGTGCAGAAATCGATGATAGTAGGGTATCACCGTTTTCACCTGGGTCTGCTGCAGCATGATTTCTGATATCCAAACCGCATATGGATCGTTGGTCTGACGCCATGGCAGATGCCGAAATTCCCTGTCAAACCAATTCAGGAGATCGAGTCGAAACGTTTGTTTCCAGCTCTGCGACCGCTGAAAGGACGGGGGGATGTGGGTGGTATCGCGGTTCATTGGGGTGTTACATCCAGTTTGAGGACAGTGGCTCCTGCCGTTTCAAGACGGTCACACAGTGCGGCAAACATGGTCTCATTGTCATAGGTTCCAACAATGGCGCCTCCGCTTCCGGGAAATTTTGCACTGGCACCCACAGAGCGGGCCATGTCGATCAGTTGTTGATCCTGAGGATCTATTGAAAGCAGGGTCGCTCGCAGATCAAAGTTTCGATTCATGGCATCCGCCAGAGCATTCGGGTTTTGATTCAATACAGCTGTTCGAGCGGTTTCTGCACACGCTGCGATGGCATCGAGCGTATCCATCACGGTTTTTTCTCCGGCATCATAGCGAGACCGGAGAGACCGATGGGTGACGCCGGATTCCTTTCCTCGCATATGATGATACGCAAGATATAACGGTGGCAATAGACCGGGATCGGTAACCGTATACTCGCCATATCCGCGTTGTTGTAATAGATCAGAGTTGAAATCCATAAAGACTAGAGAATCATAGGCCTGAACCACGCGATCCTGTAATCCCGCTTTGATATTGAGTTCATCCTGTTCCGCGCTCAATGCGAGATTGGCCAAAAGAGGAGGATCGAGGGGAATCTGATAATATTGGCTCAGGCTAACCAGGGTCGCTGTGATAATGGCACTGGACCCCGCCAGCCCTTTATGAAGCGGGATGTCGGAATGATAGCTCAGACGAAATGGTGGCAGATTCAATGCCGGGCCTTTGGCCTGGCAATGGCGAATGAACATGCGCAGTGCAGCTTTGATCAGCCGGAGACCGCCATAATAACCCTGAGAATCGATAGATTGGAGGAACGTCTGAATATCCTCGTATGTGGAGCGATCCCGGATACCGGGCACGAGTTCTAACTGGCTGGCTGCTTCCAGTTCGATCCGGGCACTAAAGTTGTGAAATGTGACCGACAATGTTTTACCATTATAGCCATCGGACGGGTTGCCGGCCAGCCCGACGCGTGGATAGGCTTTGGTCATGATCATGGTTTTATATCCGAGACTGCATCGATCTTTTCTTGGATCGCTGTTAAAGGTTTTGTGTTAAATCCACCGGAAGGGGGCGATCGATTCTGATTTCACGAGGCGAAACGCAAGCTTGCCATGCCATAATTTCGACTCTACGATCAACAGCTTTATCAAGTGCTGTGGCATAGGCCGGATCGATATTGAACGCGGGTTTAAACAATCGGCAATCCTCCCGTTGAATTAGATAAAAAATGACCGCCCGATACCCTTGTTGGCTGAGTTCAATCAATTCATGTAGATGTTTGAGTCCCCGCTTTGTCTCAGAATCCGGAAACAGGGCAACCCCCCTCTCTTCCAGTGTAACATTTTTCACTTCTACATAACATCGAAGAGCGTCATGCTTTAATAAAAAATCGATACGACTGGATCCCACTCGGATTTCGGGCGTGACCGATGGGTAGATCAATTCCGGGATGCTACCGTTTTTCAGTGCCTCGCCAACAATGTGGTTGGTTCGTAACGTGTTGATCCCCACCCAGACTTGATTGATTTCGATGAGTTCCCAGGTGTATAAATATTTTCGTTTGGGATTGTCGCTGCGGGATACCTGCACCCGATTGCCCGGAATGTTAACCGATTTCATGCTGCCTGAATTGGGACAGTGGGCGGTAATGGTTTCACCGGTGTCCAACCGGATATCCGCAAGAAACCGTTTATAGCGTCGCACAAGGGTGCCGGGGTATAAGTTGGGTAAATGCATGTGGGGAGATCTTAGGGCTTCAAAAGTTCGTTAACCGTAACAAATTTGTAACCACGGTGCCGCATACTATCGATAAAAGCCGGCAATATGGTGTAGGGATGATCCTCTTTCCGTTGCGTGTCCAGATGCATCAAGATAATACCGCCGTTCGCACCGGATTTGGAGTTCTGTCCAAAAGATAGGAGATTATGCAAGATCTCTTCTTTTGATTTATAGTGCGAGGCGGTTGTATCCGCCACCCAGTCCATGGTATCCAGCGTTTCGCCGTTGCCCAGAGTCCAGCCAATCTGGCGATAGCCCTGAAGAGCTGCCCAACGACGGATTTCCAGGTTGTGTTCCCCAAACGGGGCTCTCCAGAATCTTGCCATCTGATGGCCGGTTATTTTTTTGAATATGTCTGACGTACGCGACAATTCACGGGCGATTTTTTGTTTCGTGATCCCTTCCCGGGTCAGATGTTGATGGTTCTCCGCAAAGGTGGTCAGATGGGGGTGAGACCAAGTATGGTTGGCGATCTCATGGTTGTCCTCGATCATCCGTTTGACCATGTTCGGATACCGGCGTATAAATTGTCCTGTCAAAAACAGGGTACATTGAAGTTGTTTGGATTTGAGAATGTCCAGAATCTCTTTGGTGACTCCGTTTCCGGCTCCTCCATCAAACGTGAGAGCAATCTCTTGTCGAGATCTATTGCCGCGGGTGATATCACGGGCCAGATAGTCGATGCGGGGAGACCCCACCTGTGTCGTCAGGGTTTCAATATTCCGTACCGTTCCGTCCGGACTCATGGCGGTGAGAATCAGAGTGTGCACGCCATATTCGAGTTCGACATCTTTAAACTGGAACCTTTGTTGTTTTGCAAGGGTTACAGCCAAAAGATGTCCATTGTCACGGAGAGAGAGAATCGTGTTCTCTGCGGCCTCTCCGCTGATATCGATTGTATTATTTAGAACCATGGCATCGGGTGCCGTATCGATACTGAAACCACTGTCCGGTTGACTGACGGAATCTACTTTTTGGGCGGGAGAGGGTGAATGGGGTGGGGTGGGGCGCATAAACGTCAAGAGTCCCAGGGCAACGACAAGAACGAGAGTTAAAAGATTCAGGAGGTAGAGGGGCCATACCCGAGGGGGCGTTTTTCGAAACAGGTTCTTTGGAAGGAATAGTTGCAAAAGTCCGGGAAGTTCATGGCGCAGAGCGCGCCACAGGCATCGTTTGCTGCAATACGCATGGTTGAGAAAATAATGTTCCTCTCCAGAGTCGATGAATGTCCTGCATTCGCGGCATCGTTTTCTCGGTGTTTTTCGGCGTTTGGAGGGTTCCATGGGATCCCGTCTGTGAATTCGGTTTTTCTATGAAAATACTAAAAACATCCTGAAATGCAAACAAAAATAGATTGCTGTTGTAGCATAAAATTGATAATTTTAATTTTATATCAAAATCGCCCGATGGAACGATCTGGCGGAGACCACTCGTAATCCTTCCATAATGATGTCGACAAAGACTAGCGAGGGCAGGGATCTTTGGAATTAATCTGGGGGGTGAATGGGTTTGAAAGGAGAGGGGGGTATTGAAGGTTAACCATCAAGCCGCCACAAGGGGTGTTTATAACCGTGAATGCTCATAAAATACGTAAACCGGCCTGGGCCGGACAGTTTTATCCAGAACATCCCGGTCATCTGACGGATACCCTGCAACGTTATCTGGATCAAGCTTCTGTCATCGAAACCCTGGATCCTGTTGTCGCGATAATTGCTCCCCATGCAGGTTATCCCTATTCGGGTCCCACTGCCGCTCAGGCGTATAAACAGCTTGAAGGCAAATCCTATCGTAACGTTATTGTTCTGGCACCCAGTCATGCTGAATCCTTTCCTGGAGCATCCGTGTTTGATGGCGATGCATATGAAACGCCACTGGGAAGAATTACCGTCAATCAAGAGATTGCCAGCCGTCTGACCGAAGGTTCTGATGACCTGTACCTATCAGAGATGGGACATCACACCCGGGGGCACCGGGCTGAACATTCTTTGGAGGTACAGCTGCCTTTCCTGCAAATGGTACTGGAGCCGGATTTTGACATCGTTCCCACCGTCATACACGATTACCGTCTGGAGACACTACAGGCCATCGGAACCCGTCTGGCACGGGTCCTTGATGACAACACATTGATCATTGCGAGTTCCGATCTCTACCATGGCTATTCCTATGAGGATTGCCGGCAAATGGATTCCCGTACCCTTGCGGCGATAGAAGCGTTTGATCCTGAGTCTTTTGTTCAGGGCATCGCAGACGGTTCCTTTCAGGCCTGTGGGGCCGGTCCGATTGCTGCCCTGATGGTAGCTGTTCGCGAAAAATGGACCCCGCATGTAAACATTGTGTCTCAGACGAATTCCGCCGATGCGTCTTCCATTCAGGGTGGATGGACGGTGGGCTATGGTGCGGTTGTCATCAGTCATTCCTGATACTATGGTAAAAGGGAAGGCCATAGACACGGGATTCCTTACTAGTTTTAACCATGGTGGGCAACGCCAATCAGACAGAATGATGAAAACATTGCTATTGTAGGGATTGGACGACTCGGATACAGTCTGGCTGTTGCCCTCTCTGAAACCGGTTGGACGGTGAGTGCCCTTTCAGACCGTATCTATCAAAAGGCCGAATCGACGCGAAAACTATGTGGGGAACATACCGGGGCCTTTCCTTTGGAGCGATTACCCTCTGGCATCACGTGTATCTTTATAACCGTTCCGGATGACGCCATTGTGGATGTGGTCGCTCAGTTGGTCACTTTTGATTGTCTGGATCGGGAGACCATAGTCGTGCATACATCGGGAGCCTTGTCCTCCAATGTGTTGCATCCTCTTTCAAAACAGACTCTTCTGTTGGCGGCTGTACATCCGGTACAGACATTTTCCGGGGCGGCGGAGGATTGGAAACGGTTGATGAATATCTATTTTGGTGTGGAAGGTAACGCTGCGGCACTGGAGCGGTTGAATCCCGTTATCTCGAGTCTGCAGGGAACGGCTGTACCCATTCCAGCCGATCAGAAAACGTTCTATCATCTCAGTTGCGTGTTGGCTTCAAATTTTGCTGTGGCGTTGCAGACACTGGCCATTC
The DNA here is from genome assembly GCA_964413725.1 of uncultured Cytophagia bacterium. GTDB lineage: Bacteria > Zhuqueibacterota > Zhuqueibacteria > Residuimicrobiales > Oceaniaggregativiventaceae > CAYPUH01. Next base: position 2,501 of record CAYPUH010000174.1, on the reverse strand, counting down.
AGATCATGGAACATATTGGTCTGGAAGAAAAACAGGCCATACATCTGCTGCATCCCTTGGCCACAGCGTCGATCGATAATGTACAGAAAAAGGGACCGGTTCAAGCGCTGACAGGGCCGATTACCCGGGGTGATGTGGGAACCGTGACAAGACAGTTGGAGGCGTTGCGGAAAGAGATTCCCGAATTTTTGTCCCTCTACAAAGCCTTTGGCAAAATGTTGGTTGATTTGACACGGCAACAACAATCGAATCCGGATTCCACGCTTGACAGGATAGAGGAACTATTTAATGACGATTGACCACGACCGATACAGAGGGGACTATCACGTCCATACGAAATATTGCGGTCATGCCGTTGGGGATGTGAGCGATTATGTGGAACAGGCTCTTCGGGTGGGACTCGATCAGATTGGATTTGCAGAGCATATTCCGGTTCCCGGTCTGGACGATCCGGATGGACGAGTGTCTCTTGATGATTTTGAGCGATTTATTGCAGATGTGGAGGACGCCCGCGTTCGGTTTGGTGATGAGATCGAGATCCTACTCGGTCTGGAAGCGGATTATCTGCCATCTTTTCTCGATGAGATTGCTCAATTTATTAACGGCTATTCATTTGATTATGTCATCGGGTCGGTTCATTTTATAGACGATTGGGATTTTAGCCATCCCAAAAACCTGAATCGATTTGATGAATATGGGGTGGATTGGATTTACCAGCGGTATTATGCTCTTGTCCAGCAAGCCGCCCAAACCAATCTGTATCAGGCGATAGGACATCTCGATGTGGTGAAAAAGTTTGGTCATGACCCCGATATCGATCTTGTCGGTCAAATCGGGTCGGTCCTGGAAGTGATCCGGCAAAACAATCTCGCCCTGGATGTGAATACATCTGGGTGGCGGCGTGATCATAATGAACTGTATCCGGGGCCGGAACTATTGCGCCAGGCGCATCAGTTGGGAGTCCCTGTGCTTTTGGGCAGTGATGCGCATCATCCCGGCGATGTGGCGGCAGGATTTGATCGTGCTGAAAATCTGTTGTATCGCATTGGCTACCGAAACAAATGCGCCTTTAAACAACAAGAGCGTATTCAGATCCCCATTCGGCCGATTTCCGATGGGATGCACTGACAGATCCGTAGGATGGTGAGACAGGTGCGGGATGCCGTTAGAGTCATCACTTGCGACAACTGACAATTTGCATAGCAACGTTCCACAAGGCGACCTTTGTTGCCAAGATTTTTAATCCGTGTAGACCGGTACTGAAATCAATGATATTTTTGTCATGGATCAAAACCACTATCGCCGGTATGGCCGGACAGACATCGAACAGAGAGAAGAGCAATTTCTGGCTTGTTGTGCGACGCATAGCCGGGATGAACGGACAAACCGACAACATCCGGAGGGTCCGCATCGGTATCGTACGGAATTGCAGCGGGATCGCGACCGGATTTTGCATTCGCAGGCGTTTCGTCGACTGAAACACAAACGCCAGGTTTTTCTGACTCATTTTGGAGATCATTATCGTACACGACTGACTCATACATTGGAGGTGGCACAATTATCGCGGACCATCGCCCGGGCGTTGGGGTTGAATGAAGATCTTGTGGAGGCGATCGCATTGGGTCATGATTTGGGACATACGCCGTTTGGACATGTGGGCGAGGTCGTGCTTCACCGGATTATGTCTGGCGAGGATGACCTGGAACGGACTGTTGATTTGGGTGATCTGGGTGGCTATAAGCATAATTATCAAAGTCTTCGCGTCGTCGATTGTCTTGAACGACGATATGAATGGGCCGGTCTGAATCTCACTGCCGCAGTACGAGAAGGTATACTCAAACACACGCGGTTACGCCGGGGGGCGATTCGGTATCCGGATTTTATTGTTGAGGGCTTGTACCTTTACCTGGACGATGCCGTGACCCTGGAAGGTCAAGTCGTCGCGCTGTGCGATGAAATTGCACAACGGACTCATGATCTGGAGGATGGAATTCGGGCTCACTATGTGGATCTTCAACAGGTTCAGGATCTGAAAATTGTCGCATTGTTGAACCAACAGAGCATGTTGCCCGATCCACAAAACGATATGTTCAGAAATCGGCTGATCATCGGACTGATCGATTTGCTGGTGACCGATGTGATTCAGGAGAGCGAACGGCGTATCGTTACATTTTTGGATCGTACGAAACGAACGCGATATTTTGACGAACCCTGTATTGGTTTCAGCCCGGTCATCGATGCTTTACAAACCGACCTGGATCATTTTATCGACCGTCATGTGATTCGGTCAGCAGCGCGTGACCGCAGTGACGACCAGGCCGAAGAGGTCATACGACTTTTATTCAAAACGTATCTCAATCACCCCTTGCTTCTTCCCAATTACCATTTGGAATCCCAGCTGGAACGCCCTGGATGGAAGGGCTCCGGGGATGTGGATCCCGCGGTGGTCACCGAACAGAAGCAGAGTATCCGAGTCGTGCGAGCGAGTTGTGAGTATATCG
>CAYPUH010000173.1:0-9960 GCA_964413725.1 uncultured Cytophagia bacterium | reverse complement strand
GTGCAACTTGAAATCGCAGGCGTATTGGAAAAATGTGATTGCTTTGATCAAAGACTGGATATTAAAAAATCGAAAATTCGATTCCCTGGAGCTTCATTTGCCACACTCTTTAGAGAACGATATTTACCTCATTTAGAAAACTCGGGCCATAATCCTGCTCTTGAAAAAAAGTTAAAAAGAGCATTATATCCAACCCTTTTCCAAAAAGTGGTTAAAAAATTTAACCATTTTTCTCGCCAAAGATAATTAGACTTCTCTTTTTTGATATCCTAGGCGTTCAAAAAACTGTACCTTGATAAGATGATCTATATCGAGTGTACATTTTTTATTTTGTGGCAACCCTTCGAAAATGTGTTTCAAAGAATGGTCGGGAGTTAAATTCAACTATTGTGGATTGACAATTATAAAGTATCCTTTGCCTTGAGTACATTTCAGCAAAAATCACTCAACTCAATGGAGGATACCATTTATATCAAAAGACAACCCACAATTGACTTCCAATCAAACAGAAATGAATTCAAAGTCGTTTTTGGAACAAATCATTCGCGAACGTGCTCGTCAACTATTAATTGCCACTCTGGTGCTAAAGCTGACGAATTTATTTAAGACATGTCGTCCAAAAAAGATAGAAATGATCACTGCATGCATTCCGGAATGGCCTATAGAGTGTCCAATCATGACCAGCATGGGATCTGTCAATTTTCGGCAGACTCGTGTCGATGACCGGGAATGTTTCGTCATAAAAAAAATCATCTATTGCGAATCCAGGCAAACGGGTACCCGATTTATAGGATCACCGAACCAGTGACAATTTCTGATGATCTCTAAAGCCGTTGATGGTAAACACCGCCATATAGACACCGCTGGCCAGATCGCGACCGTATTCATCCCGGCCATCCCAGATAAAATCATGGATTCCCGCTTCCACCTGATGATTGACAAGGGTTCTCACACGGCGCCCCCGTAGATCATAAACAGCCAGAACCGCTTCTCCCGCCTCCTTGACATGAATACGCAGATGAGTCTCCGGATTGAACGGATTGGGGAAATTGGGTTCCATACAATAGGTTTGCGGGAGATGTGCTTCCAGCCGATTGGGACCGTGAAACGTCATCTTACCACTGTAATCCACATCTGCGAGCTTGTAGAGATAGGACTGCCCCGCCGTGACAGAGTCATCGAGATAAGAGTAAACCTGTTTGGAGGAACTCGATCCCGCGCCTGGGATAAGATTTTCAGTAATCCGCTCATAAGGTGCAGATTCGGAATCTGCCCGAAACACGATAAACCCCATATTGTCGGTTTCGCTCTGGGTTTGCCATTGTAACCGGACTCCATCCGCAACCGCCTCAGCATCGAACAAGGACAACTCGATGGGGTACAGTGAAGTGACAGAGGCGGTTCCACAATTGTTGCTCTCATCCGGATCAGTATGAGTACCCGTCACACACGCATCGGTGCTAATGTCATCACCGTATTCGAGAACCCGCACCGTATACTGGATGGTCATGGATTCACCCACGTCCAGGGGACCCAGATTCCAGATCAGATGGTTGTTCACCTGACCATCCGGTGAAGGGGTGGCGTCCAGCAGCTGCAACCACGTCGACAGCGAGTCATCCACCACACCCCCCTCTGCCGGGTCGATGCCATTATTCGTAATCTCAAGCGTATAGGTAAACTCGGTCCCCTGATACACATCCGTGGCATCAGCCATCTTTGTCAGTAACAGGTCGGACACGTATTCATCCGTCAGTCCATAATCCAGATTGGAAATATCATCTTCCAGGGTCACCGAAAAAAGGGCTGTGGTGAGGGTTTCGCTATCGGCATCAGAATCGATGCTGTCATCGGTCCCCTGGTTCGAGAGAGTGGCGTGGTACCCGGTGAGGACGCCAAAGCGAACCGCATAGGTTCCTTTTGCAATCCGTTCAAACAGATATTCACCGGCAGCATCGCTGACGGTTTCCGCCACAACAGTCGTTCCGTCCTGCAAGAGTTGTACGGTGACATCCGGCATGGCGGGCTCGGACGCATCCTGCAATCCATCATAATCATCGTCCTGCCAGATCCAGCCGTGAATGGTATTACCCGGATAGGCAAAGATATCGACAGGAGCTGACTCTGTCATGGAATCGCCATTGATCATCGCGTCCACGGTCGCCACATTTTCCCGGATACCCAGGGCTTCATCCTGTAAAGGCGTTGCTGAAAAAACCAGGGCCAAAGAATCGGATACCGGCACCGGTTGTGAAAGGGTCCACGTTAGGGTCATTCCCCCGACTAGCGTACCCGATTGAGTCGGTTCGACGGAAAGATCCTGACCCGTTCCCACAATCTCGATGTTTGTGGTTCCATCATCATAAGACCAGCCTGGCGGTAGTTGATCTGTCAAGACAACATCGCTGAGCTCATAATCGAATGTTTTTAATCCCACGGTAAATACATTGGAATGCGTCAAAGGAAGAGAATCTTTTTGCGTGTGTTTGGTCAAATCCATGAGGGCATCGCTCCACCCCTCAACAGCGAAAATAATAGAATAGCCGGAATCGATGCTCGGTTGCGATTCCGGAGTGGATTCACCGGCGATGGCGCCGTAGGCCATGGCCAGTTTTTGGTCCGACCAGATGCGGGCACCGGTCATATCGGAATCAGATGGATCGACGACCCGTCTCACCGACGGGAAAGAAAGCAAAAACGTATCATCCACCACACCATCCTGTTCATAATCCACATAGACAGTGGCATCACTCCCCACAGGTGTTAAAAAGACAGCGGAATAGTTGTTGGATTGAGAGATATCGCCCGGCGCCCATCCGATGGAATAAAATTCGCTCAAAAGATTGTCTCCCACCAGCTCAAATGCCCAGTCATATTGATCATAGCCGGTGCAAGCATATCCAAACCCCCAAAAGATGTCGCTTGCGGTCAACCGTGCACCCGCATCACGTGGCAAATAACCTCCTGTTTCTTCGCGAAAGGAAACAATGCCCCCGGGTGGGATGGAAAAAGAGCCGCTCGTATTGTGTTCATAATTGATGGTCAAGGCTACATCATGGGGATTGTAGATATAGACATCGGTATTGTTGTTGGGTTTACTGGAAGAGGGTTCAAAGCTCGTCACCGGAATCACATACTCGTCATCCCAATAGGAGGTTGGAATGCCTGCGATTCCATTCACCTCATAGCCGGGATCCAGCTCATTATCCCCGGTCAGGATATGGACCTGGATGGGATAATCCGCTCGAACCTGGTAGCCGGATTGCATCGATCGAATAATCGGATCGGCAATGCATTTCCCCTTGTTCAGAGTCTCTTCATAAATAACAGTGCCTGCATCGTCCTCCAGGATGATATGGTTATCATCTTCCATCGATTGCACCAAAAGAGAAACAGCTTTAAAATCGGCAAAGGGCTGGCTGTCATCGGATTGTGCCAGATTATCACCGAGAGGCATAATAAAGGTATTATCCAAGGCTTGCACGGGATACACCTGGGACGCCATTGCCATCAGTGAGCCGGGATATTGAGGCCAGTTTGCCCGGGTCACAAATGCTGATCCACCAAAAACCAAAATTCGGTCCCTGCCGTCATAAAGCTGATCACTCGGATTCCGCGGCGTGGTGTTAACCCAGTTTTCAAATGTATGCGTCTCTCCCTTGTTGAGGGTAAGTCTCTCATCAACATCCCCGTATCCGTTTTCCCAATGATCGTAATGAATAACGGTCTGGTCTGCATCCACGGTGATGCTGATGATGCTCTTTATATTCGAGCTCATCGTCCGATTGTTGATGAGATAACGGAATTCTGTGTTGATGACCGTTTCCGGTGCGGGGATGATGAATTCCTGGAAAACCAGATTGTCCTGTGCAAACACGGTTGCAGGCAATACGCATAAAAATATGAACAAAACAACCCATCTCATTCCGGTCTGCATCCGGTTGTGATCTAAAGACTTTGCAAGACCTTGTTGTGTATTAATACCCATAATGTGTCCTCCCCGGTACCACCCCGTCCTCATGACGTGGCGGAATTGATTTTATTGACATTTTCACTGGTGTCCGGTAACCGGACACCAGTGTGACATTTTTTAAAATCTATTCTGATCCAAGACCCGTCTCCGGTAGCTGATTTCCCTGTGACGATCATGTCCTGTTTCTCAAGAGCCCTTTTGTCAGAATTGTCTCGGCAAACAGTCCCCCAAAAATGTGACAGGGCAGAAACTATTTTAGGACAGAAATACCACACTTTGCACGGTTGCAGACATCTATAACAACCATAAAACAGGAACTTAACTACAAACACCTGATCAGCTGCATAAAAAGCGTCAAAAACCATACCAGCCTTTAAAGAAAGCCTTCCCGGGGAATCTGGCATAACTATTGCAAAATGAGGATATGAAACTTTCTGGCAACAACAGTGTCTGATGAAATTATTGGATTTATAAAAACAAACACATCATAGTTGTCCATCAGTTGGGACAACAGAGTCAAATTGCTGTTCCATCGTTCGGGGGGAATCTGTAACTGACATGGCGGAGCTGTACCATATCCACATTCTATCCTAGCCGTCATATAAAATAAAAACCTCAACTGTCTATTGACTCTTGAGCTGTCGATCGCCCCCCGATCGAATCACCCAAAATAGGGGACGTCATGAGCAAGCAATCGGTTCGCATCTGGACAAAAGAGGATTACTGGGGATTCCTATCTCAGCAAAAATGGACGATGATAATCACGGTGGTCGTGATCATGATTGTCACGACTCTATACACATATTCTCGGCCCAAGACATACCAATCCTCTTCAACGTTTGTTGTTGACACACAAAAGCCCGAGTCGACATTACCGGAAGGACTGGCACACCTGCAGATGAATCGATCCCTGGCTGTTCTGGAAACGATCATCAACAACAAATCTTTTTTAAACAGCCTCGGCGATGACATTCAGTCATCCTTTGAAGGTTCGATTGACAAAGAGTATATCAGGACACTGGACTCTCGCCTCCATCTCATACCGACCGACCACAGGGGTTTTTATCAACTGAGAGCGACTGCTTCATCACCACAACTGGCTGCAAAGACTGCCCAGGTGGCTATGGCGCAGTTACAGGAGCGCTGCATTCAGAGGGAAAATCAAGCCTGGAGGCTCATCAGGACATTCATTCGACAACGAAAGGATCTGGTTGAAGAAAAAATCAAAGAGACCGAACATGCCATCCAGAATCTCGTCAAGAGCTCCTCAACCACAGGATTTGTTCCTTCAGATCGAAACAGTCATCCGGCTACAGAAATCGAACAAAAGCTGACGACCCTAGGCATTCAAACAGAACTGAAAACAGCAACCATAAATGCCTATAGAGAGGTGCTGGATTCTGTACAGGAACAAAGCGATGGATTGCTGAGCGAATCGTCAGTGCTTGAACGGGAAAAAAAGCAGTTGGATCAATTGTTCGATCGACGGTCCCGGATTCTGGCAACACCGTCTCTTCAGGATGATCTGTCTAAACTGGATGCCAAAATCGAAAAACAAAAAAACCGAATGATACAACTCGCACTCAAACCGGTGACTGCATCTGAAACATCCTACACGGGAATCCAGCCCGCACGAATCAATCAGATTAAGCGAAGACTACTTGAAGAGGAGCTCGATCTGTACATATTGAAAAAACAACAGGATGTTTATCGCCGTTTGTTAACGCAAAACCGCAAAAACCGTCCCGGTCTGAACCGCTCCATCGAATTGAATCAACTGGAAAGAACCCGTGACCTGTATCAACAGCATTTTGCACGTCTTGTCGAACAGCAAGAAGAGACAGAGCTGCGCGCTTCGACGCATTCAGGGGGAATCCAGGTTCTGGAAATGGCCGGCATGCCCTCCGCTTCGATTCCGATTCCACACAAACGTCACCTGGCTTTGGGCGCATATCTGGCAGTGGCGATAGCATTGGCCGTCGCGCTTATAAGACATCACGGGGATAATACCATCAAACAAGAGTCGGACGTAGAACGCTGGCTGCAGCAGTCCGTCATCGGTGTGGTGCCCCGAATCAAACGGGATTATTCAAATATCCAGGCGGTGGAAGAGTATTACCGAGGATTGTGCACGCAAATGCTGTTAACCGCAGAAAAAGAGACTCATTTGTCCCTCTTGATCACCAGTTCATTGCCAGGAGAGGGCAAATCGCTCACAGCCACCAATATGGCCATCAACATGGCAGAAATGGGTAAGCGAACTCTTCTTATCGACACGGATTTGCACAAACCCAGTCAACACCGCCTGCTCGATTCCCGGCAATCACCCGGTTTATCTGAATATGTTCGTAACCGGGCCGAGATCAGACAAATCATCTATCCACTCAAAGAGTATGGACTCGATTTCATTCCAACGGGTTCACAACGTGAAAATACGACCCAGATCCTCGCCCATCACAAGCTGAGAGAATTTATCATTACGGTTCAGAAAGCCTACCAGGTCATCATCGTGGATACAGTGCCGGCAATAACCGCATCATCAGATGCATTGCTCATGGCATCTCTAATTCCCAACACACTGATGGTGATTCGAGTTGGACAAACACCCTGGGTAACGATTCACAAAGCCCTCAATCGACTGAAATCCACCCCCACCCATATCCGGGGCGTTATCCTGAACGGAGTGAAAGACTCGAACAATGGATACATCACCTTATCCGTACAAAAAAGACCTAAAGAGTTGCAGCCGTTTCCAAGTAAATCCTAAATCCACACACAGCACACATACGATATGAATATGAACAGACAAACGATCATCGATGCGGAGCGTCCTGACCCCCTCATCTCCTGGACTGAATGGAATCGGTACAGTGATCTCTTTTATTTTTTCATCTGGCGAGATATTAAAATCCTGTACAAGCATACGATTCTCGGTTTTTCGTGGGCACTCATCAGACCTTTTTTTTCCATGGTCGTATTCAGTGTCGTTTTTGGGAATTTAGCAGAACTGCAAAGTGACGGCATTCCCTATCCCATTTTTTCTTTTTCTGCCTTGCTTCCCTGGACCTATTTTTCCACATCAATCACCGGTGCCACCAACAGTTTGATTGGCAAAGCGGATATTTTTACAAAAATCTATTTCCCGCGTGTGCTTACTCCTCTCACATCGGTTATCACACCCTTGATCGATTTTATTATCGCTCTTTCGATCCTGGTGATCATGATGATTGTCTACCAAATCACACCCGGCATGGCCATAGTTGGATTCCCCATCGTCTTGCTTCTTATGGTGCTCACATCGACCGGGATATCCCTGTGGCTTTCAGCTTTGGCCGTGCAATATCGGGATGTCAAACATGCTGTTCCCTTTTTAACTCAATTGCTCATGTATGCAGCCCCGGTGGTCTGGTCTGTTTCTCTGATTCCCCATTCTCTGAGACCCCTCTACGGACTCTATCCCATGGCCGGGGTCATTGAGGGCTTTCGGGTCTGTCTGCTCGATACCGGTCCATTTCCATGGGATTTGATTGCCAGCAGTACGGTCACTGCTCTGGTCCTGATCATCACGGGATGGATCTATTTTCGAAAACACGAAATGATCTTTACGGATATCGCATAATTCACTGCTGCTCAACCTTTGACCGATACCATTGACCTCCCAACAACTCTTATGAATCCTGTAATCGATGTTCAGAATCTTGGCAAGCTTTATCATCTCGGGACAAAGCAGCATCGGCAAGAAACCATCTTTGCGACACTTGCATCCTGGATCTCCAGCCCATGGCACAATCTCAAACAGTTACGCCGGCAATCCAGTTGGCCGGTGTCCGAAACCTCGGGAAGCACATTATGGGCGCTGAAAGAGGTTTCATTCTCCGTCAATGAGGGAGATATTGTTGGAGTGATCGGTCGCAATGGGGCGGGCAAGAGTACCCTGCTCAAAATCCTCTCCCACATCACCCGTCCTACCACCGGACGCGTGGAGATCAGAGGACGGGTATCCAGTCTTTTGGAGGTGGGTACCGGATTCCATCGCGACCTTACGGGACGCGAGAACATCTACCTCAACGGTGTTCTTTTGGGGATGAAAAAACAAGAGATCGATCAAAAATTTGATGAAATTGTCTCCTTTGCAGAAGTCGAGCCCTTTATCGACACACCGGTCAAGCGCTATTCCTCCGGGATGAAAGTCAGACTGGCTTTTGGCGTGGCAGCCCATCTCGAGCCAGAAATCCTGTTGGTTGATGAGGTATTGGCTGTGGGAGATGCCGCGTTTCAAAGTAAATGTCTCGGCAAGATGAGCGATGTGTCGCGACAGGGTCGAACCGTATTGTTTGTCAGTCACAGCATGGCGGCAATTCGTCAGCTCTGTACCCGGGCTGTCGTGATTCGTCAGGGAAAGCTGGTGGCCGATGGTGATACAAACGAAATGATCGACTGGTATCTTGCTTCTCTGGACGCCCAGAAATCTGGAAACAGTCTGGAAACAACTGTGGAACGACTGGGAAACGGAAAATTGCGATTTGTTCAGGCCACGCTGGAAGATCAAAATGGGCGAAAGACAACTCATCCCATTTCGGGAGATCCTCTCACGGCAACACTGAGTTTTCATGCCAACGAACCCTTGATATGCGTCACATTTCTGATGACCATTTACAATCAATATGGAGTGGCTGTCTCGCATTTTTCTGTGGTATCGGGTGGCAAAAAATTCAGAGTGCAGCAGGGAAACGGTGTCACACGATGTGAGATTCCACGACTGCCTCTTCCCCTGGGTCGCTATCGCATCGATATTGCAGCCTTTGACGAGGGAGGGCGGCTGGATTCGATTGTCGGAGCGCTCTTTTTCGATGTCACGTCCAGCCGTTTTTTTTCCACATTTTATACGCCAAAGGCAAAATTTTCCACAGCTCTCATCGACCATCACTGGACACTGGAGCAATAAAGCGCATCATGGCTATCCAAACCGTCACACGCCATACTCTGAATCAGGTGTTGACCTCTCAGTGGAACAGGCTCCCCAAAGGGGTGGTCCTGGACATCGGCACATCACAAAACTATGCGCCTTACAAGTACCACCTGCCCCACCACCGGCACATCTCTCTGGACAGCGATGCCAAATTTGGTCCCGAGTTGTGCAGTGACATCAGCGCTGCTGGAATCCGGAACAATTCAATAGAAACCATTCTGATGCTCGAAGTATTGGAACACATCCTGACCCCGGAAAAAGCGGTGAACGAATGCCATCGCATTCTCAAACCGGGCGGGGTCTGTCTGGCCTCGACACGCTTTATCATGCATTATCACCCGTCTCCACAAGACTATTTTCGCTTTACCCGGGACAGTCTGGATGCTCTGTTTAAAGATTTCGACACCGAAATTATCACCCACGGCAACCGGTTTCAGGCCATCTGGCAATTGCTCCTGTCAGAGGATCTGGATGGACGGAAACCCCTGTTCACACGTATTCTGAGACGTTTCAATCATGCTGTCAGCCAGATACCGGGCATCAGCGAACGAACTCCACTTGGATTTGTCATATATGCGAAAAAAAATTAATCGCTCACTCAAAACAGCACCGCCGATTCCCTCCATAGAACCCATATTCGAAGAGGGGAAAAGGCCTTTGTGGTCGGTCATGATCCCCGTTCACAATGAGCGTGACTATATGAAAAGGGCGCTCTCCAGCGTGCTGGCACAAGATCCGGGTGAAGGCCATATGCAGATCAAAGTGGTCGATGACGCCTCAAGCGATCCCGGCATTGAAGAGGCAGTGAAAAAACTAGCGGGAGATCGGGTTGAGTATTTCCGTCTGTCCATGTCGAGAGGCCATATCAATACATTCAATCAGTGCATCACCCTTTCTCGCGGTCACCTGGTTCATATCCTTCATTCTGACGATCAAGTGGAATTCGGCTTTTACAGGTCTCTGGAACCGGCATTTGAACGTGATGATGTCGCAGCTGCCTTTTGTCGCACCCAATATG
>CAYPUH010000172.1:0-9985 GCA_964413725.1 uncultured Cytophagia bacterium | reverse complement strand
CCGGTATCCAGCTGAGAAACCCCGACGCCCAGCAATCGCACCGCGCGACCGGCATCTTTAAACTCGGCAAACAGATGTCTGACGGTCTGATACAGGGTCTCTGACGCACAGGTGGATTCGGCAAGGGTCTGCGAACGCGTATAGGTGGTAAAATCGTCGAACCGGATTTTCAGAGTGATGGTGCGTCCGCGGATGGATTTTCGGCGCAAATCATAGGACAACTCGTCGCACAGGGATATCAGGACGCTGATCAGAGCATCGGTATCAGCCACATCCTCGGAAAATGTTCTTTCCTTGCTCACCGATTTCGCCTCGTGGGTGGTTACCACGGGCCGCTCGTCGATGCCGTGTGAGAGTGTCCAGAATCCGAGACCCGTGGTCCCGAACAGCTTATACAGACGCTCGCGGGACAACCGGGCCAGCTCACCGATGGTGTGGAGTCCCAGCACCTCCAGCTTGTTCAACGTCTTGGGCCCCACCCCCCACAACCGGCTCAACTCCAACGGGGCGAGAAAGTCAGCCTCGTTCCCGGAATCCACCACCACCAGGCCATCCGGTTTGTCCAGATCCGATGCGATCTTTGCGATAAATTTGTTGGGTGCAATCCCCACAGAAGCGATCAGTCCGGTCCGGGACAGGATCTCATTTTTGATGCACTGGCCCGCCTCTTTGGGCGTGCCGTTGAATTTAAATGTAGAGGAGAGGTCGAGAAAGGCTTCATCGATACTCACCGGCTCCACGTCCGGAGTAAAGGAACGCAAGATCTCCATCACCCGGCGCGAGACTTTGGCATACCGGGCCCCTCGCGGCCGGACAAACACCGCGTGCGGACAGCAGCGGTAGGCCCGGGAAATCGGTTGCGCGGAATGAATACCGTACTGTCGGGCTTCATAGCTGCACGTGGCCACCACACCACGGCCTGTTCCCTGGCGTGGATCCGCACCCACCACCACGGGACGTCCACGCCATTCGGCATTGTCCAGCTGCTCGATGGCCGCGAAAAAGGCATCCATATCCACATGAGCGATCACTCGGTTCATCTCTCTCCTCAATCCACTCCTCTGCCGACCCTTTCAGCCGGTTTTCGGGACATCCCTGAAAAAGGCCTGAATGGCACACTGCCAGTCCGCAGCATCCGTATAGCTTCGTACCCACAACACCGGAGAGGGGTTGCCCAGGATCATGCGGGACAGAAACACATCTTTGTGATAGAGGCACAGACAGGGACGGACCCGGAAAAGCGCGGTGGCCACCTCAAAACCCACACCCAGCGACGGGTTGGAAACATCCGCGATCAGACAATCGCTCTGCTCCAGCCATTCCATATCCCGTTTGTAGATCTCCTCCGGCGTAAACCGGCTTTCCCGTTCAAACACGTTCGGATCGATAATATGCTCGGTAAAAACATGATGCCCCAGCGTTCTCAGATAGGCGATCATTTCGCGATAGGTCTCTACATAGTCGCGACCACCGCTTATCGAACCGGCAAAATAGACATTCACGTCACCGTTCCTTTTTTTTTACCACAATATAACTTCGGGGACCGTTTTGAATTCGCCGCACCAGCCACCGCTGCACTCGCAGCCGGACGGACAGGCGATAGACGGCGAACGACAGAATCTGAAACAGCCGTTCATTGGCATGCTCCCACCGTGCGGACCGCAGGATCCGGTTCAACGCCCGTCCGGTCCACAGCAGCAGTGCCGGTCCGCGTGCGGCGTATTTGACCTCTTTTTCAAAGGTACCGGTCTCTACCACCAAAAGGGAGGCCCGTTCCGCCAGCCCCACCAGCTCTGTGGGATGAAAAGCGGTGTGATAATATCCCTGATCGCAGCAACAGTCCACCCCATAGTCGCGCAACACCCCCAGCCCGATCCATGTGGGCTTTTGTTTGCGATAATTGGGTGTGGTGATCAGAGCCTGTCCGCCCGGCTTTAGAACATGCGCGATCCCTGCCACCACCGCGTCGGGATCCAGACAGTGTTCCAGCACCTCGCTGCACAGGGCATGGTCAAAGGTAGAGTCGCGCAAACAGTGTAGACGCTCCGCGTCCGCAACCAGCACCTGGACATGATCCGCCCGGTGCATCCGCTGTAACACCGGCAGACTGATATCCAGCCCCACAGCATCTCCTCCGGCATAGTGATGCAGATAGAGACCACGGTTACAGCCGATATCCAGAAAACGTCCCTGTCGGTCGGACAGATATTCAAGCACAAAGGCTTTGCGAAGATGCCCCCGCAGGGTGTTATAAACCTCTTCCTCCTCGGGATAACACTGTCCCACCTGCTGATAGAAGCGATAGAGAGCTGCTTTTTCGGATGGAGCGTCCATCGAGCCTCGAGGATTAACGTTTAAACCGGACCAGTGCGGACCGCATCATACGGATCTCGCCAGCATCGAAAAAGCCGATGAGCCACAATCCTGCGGGCATGCCAAGACAAACCAGTGCCTTCAGCCATACCGAGGATTCAATGCCGGGCAGATGTCCGATGCCAAAAACCAGTGCGGCCACCACCGCACCCTTGAGCACACGACCCCATTCATAGGAGACCGGATAGAGCTTTCTCGCCACGGTATAGAGAAATACAGCCATAATCACATAGGCCACCAGCCGCGCCCAGGCCGCACCCATCATTCCCAGAACCGGGATGAGGGTCACGTTGGTGATCAGATTGCCGGCCATCCCCGCCAGGGTGATCATCGGTAGCAGTTTGGTTTTCTTTTCCAGGTAGATGCCGATGAGAAAATTGAGATAGGCGGCATAGAAGACATAGGAGAGCATGATCAGCGGCACCACCGAGGTCCCGCCCCAGAATTCCGGTCCCACCAGATGATAGCCGGCGATACCCAGACGGGCGATCTCGTCGATAAACACCGACAGAATCACAAACATGATCATACACAGCAAAAGCACATAGGTAAATACTTTTTGAAAAATCGCTTTGGCGTTTTCCTGTTTTGAGGTTTGCAGAAAGAACGGATGCCAGGCAAAGCGGAACGCAGAGACAAACAGCGCCATAAACATGCCCAGTTTGACCCCCGCATTGTATAATCCCACCTCTTCGATGGTCCCAAGACGCTCCAGCAATGGACGGTCGATGGTATCCATGATCACCACCGCCAGGGTCGCGGGAATATAGGGTAGGCCAAAGGAAAACAACTCTTTCAATGCGGATCGCGAAAACATCATCCGTACCCGCGACAGGGTAATCGGCATCAGAATGAAAAACGTGAGCCCTGAGGCGATGAGATTGGCCAAAAAGATGCCCTGCAATCCCATATCCAGAATGATGATGAGCACCACATTCCCGGCGACATTGAACAACACATGAATGAGTTTAAACGTTGCAAACGCCACCGGACGCTGCTCGGCACGCAAAACCAGAAAGGGTAGAAGACCGAGGGAATCGAAAAAAAGAATCCCCGCCACCAACCGGATCATGAGCGTCAGGGGCACCCCCAAATTGTGGACCTGCGGAGTAAAGATCCAGTCCGCCACCGATCCGGAAAAAGTCAGCAGCAGCCCGGAAAAGAGCACCGAGCTGGTCAGCAACATGAAAAACGCCGTGGAAAAAATCTGATGGCGTTTGGGCTCGTCGTCTTTGAGAATATAGAAGCGAAAGAATGCAACGTCGAGTCCGTAGGAGTAGATGATCGCCAGGATGGCGGTATAGGTAAACATCAGTCCGGCGACACCATATTCTTCCCGCGGAAAAAGGTTGGTATATAGGGGTAACAACAAAAAGTTGATAAAGCGGGTCAGGATATGGCCGATGCCATAAACCGCAGAGTGCTTGAAGAGGCGCTTGATACTGTTGAAAATCGACATGTACAGGATTCCTGAACGCGGTTAAAGACAGTTCTATGGTTGGGAAAGACAGGTCAGCCACGAGTCTGCGAAAGACCTTTGGTGGACCGGTTCCATATGCAGAATCAGTGAAGATGATAACAATCCGGTCGGCGGTCCTGTATGAGATGGTTCCAGGGAGTGACCTTCTTGTTTCGGGCACGTGTAGGATCGATCTCGGCCGTTCCCACCACTTGCTCGTCAGCATGAGCTGAATAGAGTCGCTCACCGTCTGGCCCTGTGATCTGGCTCTTACCCGTAAAGGCCACCTCTTTGTTGCCGCGGCGGTCCACCCCGATACGATTGGCGGTAATGGCAAACACGCCGTTTTCCAAGCATCGGGTGACCATGGCATCCTGACAATACGGCAGAACAAGATTGGCGGGATGGCAGACAACCTCGGTGCCCAGCAGCGCCAGCGACCGCATGGATTCCGGGAAAAACCAGTCAAAACAGATCATGATTCCCAACACCGCCCGGGAGGTGAAATTGACGCTAAAGGGCTCGGGTCCGGAGGAAAACCAGAGTGTCTCTTCGTTAAAGAGATGAATCTTGCGATAGCGCGAGATCACTCCCTGAGGGCCGACCAGCACGCTGGAGTTGTAAATCGCCTCGCCGTCGCGCTCGGCAAGTCCGGCAACGATGAGACAGGATTTGTCCATTGCCAGGTCTATCAGCGCCCGGCAGGTGGGACCGTCCGGAACGGTCTCCCCCAGATCACCCGCCTCTTCAGCATCCTGAAACAGATAGCCGGTGTTGAAAAGCTCCGGCAGAACGAACAGATCTGCCTGTACCGGACGCATCAAATCCACCGCAGTGGTCACATTCCGTTCGACCTCGCCAAACCGGCAGGCCAACTGTACAGCTGCAACAATCATTGTATTCACGCTTGTTGAGAGTTCGGACCCGTGGACCGGAATGCCGCAGGTCATGGGATCAATACGCTCCGTGTTGCCAGACCGTCTCGATCATGGCACGAAAATTTTGTACCGGAACATAGTCGGGAATGGTATTTCCGGATCCAACACAGTATCTGCCGCCGGGACCCACCTGTTCGATCAAAGTGTCCACAACTTTCCGGACCTCCGCCGTCGTCCCGCGTGCGAGCAGATCCACATCCACGTTGCCGATAAGACTGAATGTGTCTCCATACCGTTCCTTGAGCTCGCGGATATCCCAGGCCTGAGGCTCTATCGGCTGCAGGGCATTGACGCCGAGTTCGTGCAGTTCATCGAGTACCTCCCAGAACTTGCCATCAGAATGATAGACAAAGGGGATGCCACGCTCACGACACACGCCGCCCATCTCTTTCATCCAGGGAAAGAGATGGCTTCTCAGGGTTAGGGGAGAAATCATTAACCCGGATTGATAGGCGATATCATCGCTGTAAAACAGTCCCTGCACGCGCGGAAACTCGGCCATGCGCCGGAACAATTCGGTCACGATCTCACCCACACGATTAAATACCGCGGTCACCAGGTCCGGGTCCTCCACCAGAGCGAACGAAAAGCGTTCAAACCCCATCAGTTCCCAGGTAAAGGTAAAAATATCGCCATACTGACCGATCACCTGCATCTCATCCGGCAAAAGCTGGTCGATGGCCTCGAAATCACGAAACATCGCATCGGTGATCTCTGGCCAGGCAAACGAATCATACTCTTCCATACGGGTAATGACCCCGGAACCCTCTGTCCCCCAGGCACTGCGATCCAGATCATCTTCCGGATGGATCTCCTGTTCGGGCTTGAGATTGATGAGAGGAGAAAGCTTGATATAGTCATAACCGGCGGTACGATAAAACTCAACCTTGTCCTGCAGCAAATTTACGGGATGACCGAGAAAATCCGCCATAACATCGGGGTGAATTCCCAGTTCCATGAGCGGAATCCGGTCCGCCTGTCCGCCCATCAGTGTCTTTCGCAATCGTTCAAAATTCGGTTCATAGGGTGCAAAACGATTACCCATATCAATAAAACCTCCTTAAGAGCCTCACTGGTGTCCGGTTGACAAACCGGACACCAACCTTCAATTGCATTATAATCAGATTAGTATATTGTCCGATCACCAGGATCGATTTGGAAATGAAATTTTAAAAACAACCTTGATTTCACAAGGTTTATGTGAGGGTGGTGTCCGTTAATTGGACACCCCTGAACGAGCATGATAAAAGCTCTCCCGCGAATGCCATCGTTCCGATCTCGTGCGCAGAGTATTCGGGATCAAGCCCGAATACTCTATAACCTACAATTTTTTTGAGAGAAAAAAAACCTTTTTCATCGGGGAGAGAATTACTGCAGCAACACGGGTCTGAGGTGGGCAGACTTGGACTGTTTTCACACAGGCACCTAGGACAAACCGGCGACGCATTTATCGATGCCAATAAGAGAGAATTGTTGTCCACCGCGTATCTCCAATCGCGAAAGACCTAATATTGCCAGTTATCTGTGCTGAAACCGACATGGATTGGCGGTAGAGGGCGACCGGGTTCGAATCGCAACTCATCATTTATGATGCCATAGCAACTGGGGAAATTGGACATATATCGTCGGTGTGGGTAATAGATCCCCGCCAGGATCGCTATCTCAATGTACAAAAGCAGGTAGAGCGGTACGATCACCATGGGGAGTGCAGAGATCATTGTCTGAATACAAGAGATTTCAAATAGGGAGGCCGGTCACCGGGTTGCTACTTGAAGCAACCCGGTGATACCCAAGGTGGTGGTAATATATATACAGTCATCGGGGATCTTTACTCACTCGGAGAGCTGTTCCCAACCGCGTTTCTGAAGATCGACATAGATAAAAGCACCAGCAGCCGTCCCCAGCAGCAGAATCAGAATGCCGCTCAAAAATTCTGCAAAAATAATCTTGCCGATGCCAAAGAGGGCGGAATAGACCACGATCACACCGCAGAGCCAGTCCAGAAACAGTCGTCCGAACCCCGTATCACCCTGAACATCGGGGAGCGCACGGGAGACCGCCCGCCAGCCCATTCCACCCGGATGGGTCTTGCGGAAAAACGTGTGTAATGTATCTTGTTCCACCGGCCGGGTGAGCAGGGTGACAACGATCCAGACCACGGTGGTGCCCAGCACGGTGGGATAGAGTGTGATGGGAGATTCCATACCATAACCGTATCGGGCAATGGGATAGATGATCAACGGAGCGATCATGGCCGAAATTTCGGACCAGGCATTGATACGCCACCAGAACCAGCGCAGGATCAATACCGCACCCATGCCGGCACTGGCATTGATGATAAACTCCCACGCCCCGGATATGCTGTTGAGCAGATAGCGGGTGAGCAACAGCGAAAAGATGATCATCACCACAATACCCACGCGAGACACCCGCACATAGTGTTTTTCATCCGCATCGGTTTTGATAAACCGACGATAAAAGTCATTGATGATATAGGAGGTACCCCAGTTGAGTTGTGACGCGATGGTGGACATATAGGCAGCCAGAAAGACGGCGATGAGCAGTCCCAGCAACCCGGTGGGCAGATAGCGCAGCATGAGTTTGGGATACATGACACCCGGATCGACGGTATTCTCATATGTTTCAAACATATGTCGAAACGCTTCAGTCTGATAGACCGGATTGCTATCCTGCAGTGCGCTGTCATTTTCATAGGCCATGACCACGTGTTGATAGAGCACCGGATCTTGAGCCTGGATGACTTCGGGGCTCTGTTCCCGCGGCAGGACCACCAGTGCGGCCAGGGCCACCACGATCCACGGCCAAGGGCGAAGAGCATAGTGGGCAATGGTAAACCACAGTGTGGCGAATAGGCTGTGCTTCTCATCCTTTGCAGACATCATCCGCTGTGCCACATACCCGCCACCACCGGGATCGGCGCCCGGATACCAGCTGGACCACCATTGCAAACCAATATGTGCGAAAAAGGCTCCCGCTGTCAGGGCCAGTGCACCGCCCGTGACTCCGGATACCGAGACATCTCCGATACGCGGAAAAAAGTCAAGGATCTGCGGTGCGAGTTTCTCCCGCAACATCACGGTATTGCCGATCTGGGGCAACCGCACCACGATCACCGCCAGGATGATACAGCCCACCATAGCAAAGACAAACTGAAAACTGTCGGTCCGAGCCGTGCCCAGCAATCCCGAGGCCGAAGCATAGACCGCGATGATCAGAGCGGCGATGGTGACCAGAAGAAACGGATCCAGACCTGGCAGGGTGACGTGAAAAATCTTTTCCATGGCCTTGTGTACCCAACCCATGACGATGGCGTTCATGAACAGTCCCAGATAGAGGGCGCGAAAAGCTCGCAACGCAGCAGCGGGTTTGCCCGAATACCGGATCTCGGTGAATTCCACATCGGTCATGATGCCGGCCCGCCGCCATAATTTGGCAAAAAAGAACACCGTCAGCATACCACCGATGGCGAGATTCCACCACAACCAGTTGCCGGCGATACCATTCTTCGCCACCAGCTCGGTCACCGCCAGTGGCGTGTCGGCGGCAAAAGTGGTGGCCACCATCGCGGTTCCGGCCAGATACCACGGCATGTTGCGCCCGGACAGGAAAAAATTCTCCCGGTCCCGGCCGGCACGACGCGAATAATAGGCGGCAATGCTGAATATCGTCAAAAAGAACAGGAGAATGATAGCAAAATCAAGCCAGTGTAGGGGATGCATAGGATCCTCGTCGTTAAAATCAAACAGGCAGGGATACAAAGCCTCCTATCCCCCTGCCCTCTGGGTCAAATCGATTTCACCGGATTTCGGAGCACACCCAGATGATCGATGTGGGCCTCCACAAGGTCTCCGGGAACGATGGGAAGGGTCCCCTCCGGAGTGCCGGTACAGATGATATCACCGGGCAGCAACGTAATAAAGCGTGAAATATACGAAATCAATTCCGGGATTTTGAACACCAGATCGCGGGTATTGGCCCGCTGCTTGATCTCGCCATTCACCCGCAGTTCCAGGTTCAGAGTATGGGGGTCGTCGATCGCATCCGCCGGGATGAGATAGGGCCCCATGGGACAAAACGTGTCCAGTCCTTTGGATAACGTCCAGGGATACTTTTTTTTCATCGCCTGTAACTGCAAATCCCGGGCACTCACATCGTTGGTTACCGTATATCCCGCCACCGTATCCATGGCTTTGCTGGCCGGAACGCGGTATGCCTTTTTTCCCATTACCACGGCAAGTTCGATCTCGTGATCGACCCGTCCAATCCCCTCCGGGATCGCGATCACGCCCTCATGCGGCAAAAGCGCAGAGGCCAGTTTTGCAAAAAACATGGGCTCCTCCGGAACCGTAGCCCCCCACTCTTCCGCATGCGATTTGTAGTTACGTCCCAGACACAAAATTTTTTGTGGCCGGGAGATGGGCACATCGAATGTCACCGGTTTTCGGATTCGCACATCCGAAAGGGGCCGAAAATCGCGTACCACCTCCAACACTTCATCGATGGTTTCTTTGGAAAAATAGTCCAGCTCCACCATGACTTGAAGAAAACTCAGACTCGGAGCATGACGAGCATTTTTAAACTCCTTGAAAAACTCCCAGATCTGTGTAAAGTCATACTGTCCCTCGTCGGTCTCGATACCGATACGGGGATGCCCCTGATCGTTCATAAACGAGAACGCCTTCATAACCACTCCCTCTTTTTACCGGACCGCGGTTGTATTCCGTCTTTAATTGATTCCAAGTATAGCCAATACAAGCCTTGAAATCAAGAAAAAAGCACACAGGGTACCGGTTTCACTCCAGGGTCGGCCCCGGTCATCTCCGATTCTTTTGTTCCCGCACGCTTGATTCTTGTGTTGCAAACCCCTATCTTTTCAACTGTTGAATCCCAAATATCAGTTGACCTGGATTTTGTGTTAACAGAATCCAACAAAAACCATCGTTATGATTATGTTCTATTTAAAACAATCGATATTTTCACCCAATTGGTGAAAATATCATATTGTATTTATTGGGGGTTCGGTGCTTCGCACCGAATCCTGGAGATGACTCTAATATGAGGTTGGCCATGGATCATCGCAAGCCCAATGGTTTCGCTCTCCTTCCCTTGCTCGTGTTCCTCAGTCTCTTCATCGGCACAGGAACCTACCTCTACTCATCCGGAACGGACATGGCGTTCTATCAGTTATCGGCCA
>CAYPUH010000171.1:0-9992 GCA_964413725.1 uncultured Cytophagia bacterium | reverse complement strand
TTGTTGGATTCTGTTAACACAGAATCCAGGTGGAACTGAGGATGGGGAACAGACGTGATTGAGGAAGGACTGAGCGCTTTTATTGAAAAAATGCCAAAGATAGAGTTGCATCTTCATCTGGAAGGGTCCATTCGCCCTGATACCGCCCTTGAATTGATGCAACGCAATCGCGATAAACATGCCCCTGAAAAGGCCGAGCATATTCATCGACTCTATCAGTTTACCAGCCTTTCAGACTTTGTCAAGGGCATGCGAACCGTTTCCAACAATATACGATCTTTGGAAGATCTGGGGAGAATCACGACAGAACTGTTAAAAGCGCTTGCTGAAGAACAGGTACGTTACGTAGAGTTTGACTGTGCGGTACAAAAATATATCGATCTGGGTTTTGCGCTTCCGGATATTATCACAGCGATTGAACACCCTGCCAGAGAGTTTGAACGTTCTTATAATCTGACCTCCCGGCTCACGGTGAATCTCTTACGTTCGCATGGATCGCAAAAGGCCTTGAAACTGGTTGATCGTGTCGCCGAGATGGATCATCCTTTTGTGGTGGGCATCGGCCTGTCCGGTGATGAACAAAACTATCCGCAGAAAGAATTTAGTGGGGTTTTTGAGCGAGCGCGCCTGCACGGGTTGCATCGTACCGCTCATGCAGGAGAGGCGATGGATGCGAGAAGTGTGTGGGATGCTATTCGATACCTCAACGTGGAACGTATCGATCACGGCACTCGAGCCATTGAAGATGAATCGCTTTGTCGCTATCTTGCCGAACATAAAATACCCTTAACCCAGTGTCTGACGTCAAATCTTCGTTTAAATATTGTAACGTCATTGCAGGATCACCCTTTTGGTCACTTTTTACGCAAAGGCGTATTGGTAACATTGAATACCGATGATCCTCAAATATTCAATACGCGGTTAAGCGATGAATATCGTTTGGCCGCCGAAACGTTTGATCTTTCCGCCAATGATTTGGCCACAATCGTATTGAATGGAGTGGAAGCGGCTTTTTTACCCGCGGACCAAAAGGCGAATTTGAGAACACAAATCAAGCGGGAATTGAACACCTTAATTCGTACCTTACCGGATGTGTGAGGTAAAACGTACGTCAAACGACCCGCGAAAGATGATGGTTGTCCGTTACCCAGACAGGAAGGAGCGTTCTATGAGATCACGAATCGTGGTGGTTGCACTGCTAATGGTCTTGATCCCGGTATGGGCTCAGGCCATAACCTTGTTCGGAGTGGGACCCCGGGGTGGATATAGCAAAAGTGCTGATGCCGATGAGGGTGCTTTTACGGTTGGTGCAGCCGGTCGTCTTAAGCTGGGCGCAATCGGTGTGGAAGGTGCTATTGACTATCGCTCCGAGTCTTTTCAAAACGATGCCGTCAAGATCAAAAGTTGGCCCGTAACCGCATCGGTGCTGTTTTATCCTCTCCCCATCATCTATGGTGTTGCCGGAATGGGGTGGTATAATACAACCATCGAATACGATCCTTCCCTGATGGGTTTGGGCATGGAGTCGGAACAAACGGAGACAGAAACGGGGTACCACATCGGAGCCGGAGTCGAAATTCCCTTCATTTCACCCACTATAACCGCTGATGTCCGCTATGTTTTCATGGACTATGACTGGGGACCCTTGCCCGAGGGTGAAGAAATCGATGCCGACACGATTGTTTTTACCATCTCCCTATTCTGGGGATTTTAGAACTGGTTTCAGTGTCGTCCGGTTGACGAACACCACCCCACAGGTGGCAGATTGGTGGCGCGTCCGGAGACGCGCCACCCGCGACCGGCCTGTATGGTCCGCGGTTTTCGATTCAATTTCAGTTTGTGTTAATGAGGGTAGGACCCTTCAAAGCCCAAAACGCAATACGGGCATACGAAAGAAGTAACGCGGGCGCGTGTTTTCTATCTCCTCAGAGACCTGAATATATGCAGTCATCCAAGCAAGCAGAGGATTTGATTATGGCAACCACTGTTGCAGGTATTGACTTTGGTACCAAGAGCGTGAGAGTTTCTTTATATGATTACGATGTGGGTCGCATCGCATCCACAGAGATTGAATACGAATTGATTCGAAAGACGTCGGATCCGGATTGGGCGACACAACGTCCTGTGGATCATATGGACGCCCTGCAAAAAGCCTTTCAAGACGTATTGAAAATTACCGGGATCCCCGGCGACAGGATTGAGGCGATTGCCATCGATACGACAGGATCGACTGTTGTACCCGTGGATAAACACCTTGAGCCCATCGACGATTATTATATGTGGTGCGACCATCGAGCCAAAAAAGAAGCGTCGGAGATCACGCAATCGGCACACGTATCTGAACTGGAACATATCCATTGGTGTGGAGGCGCCTATTCTTCCGAATGGGGCCTGGCAAAGGTTTTACACTGGCTTCGTCACCATCCCGATGAGCGCAGCCGATTTGCCTCCGCCTTTGAACACTGTGATTTGATTGCGGCGCAGCTGTGCGGAGTGCAAGAACCTGGGGAGGTACGCAGGAGTGTTTGTGCCGCCGGACACAAGTGGATGGTTCATCCGCATCTGGGTGGATTGCCGCAAACTGAATTTCTAAACCGCGTGGATCCCCTGCTCGGGGCGGTCAGAGATCAACTCACCGGCCCGTATGGAACCTCTTTTGAGATATCCGGATATCTCGGTGTTGAATGGGCGAAACGACTTGGAT
Organism: uncultured Cytophagia bacterium; assembly: GCA_964413725.1. Taxonomy (GTDB): domain Bacteria; phylum Zhuqueibacterota; class Zhuqueibacteria; order Residuimicrobiales; family Oceaniaggregativiventaceae; genus CAYPUH01. The sequence continues at coordinate 7,288 of CAYPUH010000171.1, read as the reverse complement.
TGAAAGCCGGAATTCCGATACCGGTGGGGGCTCTCGATGCCCATTGGGATGCCATCGGTGCCGGTATACGGGAAGGGGATGTGGTCAATGTGGTGGGAACGTCTACGTGTATCATGGCCATCACAAAGGATGTAGAACTGATCCCGGGTGTCAGCGGCATTGTGGATGGATCAATACACCCAGACTATTGGGGAATAGAGGCCGGACTTTCTGCTGTCGGTGATATCTTTGATGCCATCGCCCGGCGAGCGGGAACAGATGTGGCCTCTCTGGCTCAACACATCAAAAACTACAAGGCCGGTCAGACAGGTCTGCTACGATTGGCATGGGACAATGGCGATCGTAATGTCCTGGCCAATCCGGAACTGTCTGGCGTCACATTGGGCTGGACTCTCAATACATCGGCAGCGGATGAATTGATGGCCGCCATCGAAGGGACGGCGTTTCACACTCGAATTATTCTGGAACGGCTCACAGAGTATACGGTACCCGTTAATCGGGTCATCAATGGCGGTGGCATTCCGCAGAAAAATCCGGTTCTAAACCAAATATATGCCAATGTGTTCAAAAAGGCGGTTTTGGTTCCGGAACGGGAAGTGACCAGTCTGGGAGCTGCTATTTTTGCTTTCCTGGCAGCAGGGGTGAAAGAGTCGGTTCAGGACCTGCAGGATCGCTTTTGTCCAAAATTTGTTACCGTGGAACCTGATCCCAAAGCGAGCAAAATTTACGACGAGTTGTATGATCTGTACCGGCATGTCTACTTTGCTCTGGGCGATTCGGCACCCCCTGCCGAAACACTGCCCCGGATATTGCCCGCTCTGCGAGAGATCGCATCCGGTGTAAAGTAATCCGTTAATGAGGGAGGGATATGCGTCCCTCCCGAATATCTGCCTCGGCTTGTCTCAGCGAATCCAACCGCCCCATATCCTTCCAGTAAAAAGAATCCATGCGATATCCTTTAATCACGCTCCCTTTACGAATGGCCCTCAGATAACACTCGATGCTGGAAAACGACGTCTCCGGAAAGTCCAGGAACAATTCCGGTTGGATGATCTGAATACCACTAAATGCCAGCGGAATCAACGTTTCGGGGTTTGAATAAATGATTTCGGATTGTCCGGTGGTGCGATTCATACGTCCGCATAATGTATCCTCTGTATCAAAGAGAAGGTATCGGGAGGTGGTTCTTTTTTTTACGGCCAGGGTTGCCGTTGCTCTCGAGCACATGTGCCTATTCAACAGGGTTGTCAGAGGAAGATCGCTCAATACGTCTACATTGATAACAGGAACCGGATCTGTTGCCGGGAATTGCGTGAGAAGCTGTTTGACACCTCCCCCGGTTCCTAAAATCGACTCTTCTTGAGAGAGCGTGATAGATGCTCCGAAATTGTGATGTTGATCGAGATAGGTTTTGATGAGATCTGCATGGTGATGAAGATTGATACCAATCTCGTCAAATCCTTCCTGTAGACATCGTTTAATAGCGACCTGCAGTTGTGGTGTACCCGCCACGGGTACCAGTGCTTTGGGACGGTTGTCGGTCAGTGGTTTGAGACGGGTGCCATATCCCGCTGCCAGGATAATAGCCTTCATAACAGAACCGGGCCTTTGGATTGAGGCATGTCGATATGATGAACCTCTGTCGTAAATCCTCGCCGAGCCAGACGCATGGATACTTGTTCAGCACAATAGACCGATCGGTGTTGCCCACCTGTACATCCGAATGAGATCATCATTTCTGTAAAACCCCTATTCAGAAACGATTGAGCATGAGAGATCAGCAGTTGTTCGGCGGCAGCCAAAAACGGTTCTACCTCTGCGGTATTTTCCAGATAGGTGTGTACGGGTTTGTCGAGCCCTGTGAGCGACCGAAAGGCGTCTTCCCGCCCCGGATTGGCGAGTCCCCGACAATCGAACACAAACCCACCTCCATGACCCAGATCATCCGGCGGTGGCCCCGATTTGTGAAATCCAAAGCTGTAAATCCGTATGTTAAGAGAGGAGGTGTGCATGAGCCTATTCCAGAGTTAGGGTTCTCAGCTTTTCATCATGGATCAGATCCCGGAAAACGGCTTTCAGAGTAGGTAATTCTGTCAAAATAAAGTCTTTTTGCAAAAGACGCTCCACGTTACCGATAGCAAACGGCACACTCTTTAAGAACTTTTGTTTTCCTTTTACGGCAGCCAGATATCCATAAGCCCCAAAGGCCTGCATGATCCGGATCAGCACAAAGCCATAAAAATACTGATAAAAACGGTCCTTATCGATATCAATGATAAGGTTCAATTCATTCAGATAGTGAGTTACCAGTAGAATTCGAATTTTTTCGGGGATATCCGCTTTTGCATCATACAATAGTGAGGCCACATCATATTCCAATGCGCCCCGGCGTCCGGACTGGTAGTCAATAAAATAGGGCCTGTTGTCGCGAATCATCACGTTTCTCGACTGAAAATCCCGGTATAAAAAATAATCCGCCCGCTCCTCTAAAAGATGGTGGACCAGATGATCAAAATCGGTTTGCAGGGCGTCCCGGTTAAGATGTTTTCGATAAAAAACCTCCAGAAATCGATGACGAAAATATTGAAGATCCCACTGCATCGAATCCCATGCAAACGAGGCATGCTGATAACAAAATGAATAATCCAGAGATTGACCCGCTGTCACCTGGAAGTGGGGTAACCAGGAAAGTACCTTTCGATATTGTTCGACAATGCCTTCGGAAAAGCCTTCGGTTTTACGAATGGTGCTCATCCATTCGAACAGGGTTTCATACCCGAGATCTTCCTCCAGGTAGGCACCGTTTTCGAGATCTGTGGCATAGATCTCGGGCACGGGTAACCCCTGTGCGCGAAAGTGTTTTGAGAATTGGATGAACGCTTCATTTTCCGCCCGGTGGTCCCCGACCACCGCAATGATGGAACGATGTTCATTTTGGATTCGATAGATCCGTCGTTCAGAACCATCTCCTTTGAGGGCGGATATGTCTTCCGGATTTTCCGAATAGGTCTGGCGAAAGAGCTTTTCGAGCTTTAACGTTTCCGATTGAAATGGAGACTGCATGATCATCGTTTTCCAAAAAACCTTTGGTTGTTATACACATTTACCGACATTAGCGAATCCTGTGATTTACTAGCCGGAATGATATTTTTTAGTTCTGTTCACCCAGAATCAGGTAATGATGAAAACAGGTGAATAAACTTTCGTTGATTACCGTTACTAAAGTTGATGATTGACAAAATAAACAGTATATTCTAAATTCATAGTGTCCGATAAACGGACAACACGGATTTCGGATGTTTAGTGATTTGACCGTCGATGGTTTACAAAATCAAAGATGAGTGCGTTGGGTGTCGATACGTGCGGTTGTATTCGCCTGTATTCTAAATTTGATGTCTGGTGATGCCGAGTTACACTCAATTTCTTGGTGGATCCAACATACAAAAAAATGTGTAAACAAAAAAGGATTTAATTGTTGACTTGTCATAGTCGGCCAGGAGCTTTAAGACCTTGTCTTTTAGGAAATGACACAGCTCTGCAGGCGTCTCTATCATTGAATGAGGAGGATTGATGAAGATCCATGAATATCAGGCAAAAGAATTGCTCTCACGATATGGGGTGCCGATCCAACGGGGGGCGGTTGCTTTTTCACCTCAGGATGTTGAAGCCATTGTAGCGGATTTAAAAGCAGATGCTTATGTGTTAAAAGCGCAAATACACGCCGGTGGACGAGGCAAGGGGGGAGGCATCAAGCTGGTTAATAGCGAGAAGGACGCGGTACGGCAGGCGAAAGAGATGTTTGGCATGACGTTGGTCACTCCCCAAACCGGTAAGGAGGGACGTATTGTTCGGCGTCTGTTGGTCACGGAAGCTGCTGACCTTGAAAGGGAATTGTATGTTGGCATCACACTGGACCGCTCAAATAACCGCCTGGTCTTGATGGCCAGCACAGAAGGTGGTGTGGAAATCGAGACCGTAGCAGCCGAAACCCCGGAAAAAATCATCCATGAGATCATAGATCCGTCACTGGGACTCCAGGCCTATCAAGCCCGTCGGGTTGCGTTTGCTCTGGGTCTGAGTGGTGATCTATTTAAACAAGGAACCCGGTTTTTCTTCTCACTTTACAAAGCATTTACAGAGCTGGATTGTTCCCTGGCCGAAATTAATCCCCTGGTCATCACATCCACAGGGACTCTTTTGGCCTTGGATGTTAAACTCAATATCGATGACAATGCACTGTTTCGACATCCGGATATTCAAACCATGAGAGATGTGGAGGAAGAGGACCCCCTGGAGGTGGAGGCGACAAAGCACTCACTCAATTATATTAAACTGGACGGTACGGTTGGCTGTATGGTCAACGGGGCGGGATTGGCCATGGCCACCATGGATATTATCAAATTGGCGGGTGAGGAACCTGCCAATTTCCTGGATGTGGGAGGGGGAGCCTCGGCGGAAACAGTGGAAAATGGCTTTCGAATCATTCTTTCGGATCAGAACGTCAAAACAATATTGATCAATATTTTTGGTGGCATCGTTCGATGTGACCGGGTGGCACGCGGAGTCATCGAAGCTGCAAACCGACTCGAGGTTTCCATTCCGGTGGTGGTCCGCCTGGCCGGAACCAATGCCGCTGAAGCGTCCACGCTTTTGGCGGAATCGGATCTCGACTTTTTGGTTGCCAACGATCTCACAGAGGCTGCACATAAAGTAACAGAAGCTTTGCAACACTCGCCAGGCTGAGACCTGTGTTCAGCTGGAGAAATAGTGATTTTTTGAAACAGACAATGACAAAATCTATGGAGAACTATTGTGAGTGTACTCGTCGATGAAACAACTCGTGTCATCGTGCAGGGGATAACCGGAGGGGAAGGCGCGTTTCACACACGACAGATGATGGAATACGGCACTCATATTGTGGCAGGTGTGACACCTGGAAAAGGTGGACATCCCTTTGACGAACAGATTCCTATCTACAATACTGTGATAGAAGCCGTCAAAGAAGAACAGGCAAACGCTTCGGTACTCTTTGTGCCTGCGCCCTTTGCAGCCGATGCCATCCTGGAGGCTGTGGATGCCGGTCTCGGCCTGGTAATCTGCATTACAGAGGGGATTCCCACGCGTGATATGATTGGCGTAAAAGAGGCTGTTTCCCGATCGTCAACCCGGCTGATCGGACCCAACTGCCCTGGCGTGATTTCTCCTGGTAAAGCCAAATTGGGTATTATGCCCGGCTTTATCCATCAACGCGGACGTGTGGGAGTGGTGTCTCGCAGCGGAACGCTCACGTATGAAGCGGTCAATCAGTTGACGGAAATGGGTTTGGGACAAAGCACGGGCATCGGAATCGGCGGGGATCCGATTGTTGGGACCTCATTTGTGGATGCTTTGGAATTGTTTGAATCTGATCCTGATACCGATGCTGTGGTGATGATCGGTGAAATTGGCGGTTCGGCAGAGGAGGAAGCCGCAGAGATGATCAAGACACAAATGACCAAACCCGTAATCGGATTTATTTCCGGTCAAACCGCTCCTCCCGGACGTCGCATGGGACATGCCGGAGCCATTATCGCCGGTGGCAAGGGCACGGCCGGGGAGAAAATCAAAGCCCTCGAAGATGCGGGTGCTCATGTCTGTTCAAGCCCGGCTGATATCGGCAAGACGGTTTATGACGTGTTGTCCTGACCCGCTTGCGGGATGATCAGTCTCTGCAGGAATGCCGTCATACCCGTTGTCCCAAATCCTGACACTGGCTTTTCTGTCCCGTTCTCCGCATCGCTTCTGTCTGTGGAGTGCATAATGCCCATTGCTTGACGTTGCCAAAGCCAGTTCTGTCTCTACTCTACGATCTCTGGAGTCGTTTATGAATCTCTATGACATTCTCAATACGCCATCGTTTGCACATCTTTTGAGTCGTGATGAAGCCGATCAGTTGGAAACACGTTACGGACCGTTTCCCGTTCGCCTGATCCCTCTGGAAGTTACAATCGATTATTTGCAGCACTGGAAGAAAGCGGTCTATGAGGATAAGGACAGACGCGGCGAGATTGCTCTCATCATTCAGAGACAATCGGACGATCGTGTGTTGTTACATACCAAATCCTTCTATCCCCGCGGGATTTATCGTATTCCCACCGGGGGGCTTGGATATAAAGAGTCGGCAGAGTCGGGAATGAAGCGGGAACTATGGGAAGAGACCGGATTACAACGACAGTCCAGCGATCTGTTGGGTGTAATCGCCTACGAATTTTTTAAAGGCCGCCGACGTGTACCCTTTATCTCTTATCTGTACCATGTCTACACATCCGATACCGAGCCCCTGGTACACGATGAACATGAAGATATATCTGGTTTCAAATGGCAAAAGATCGGCTTTCTTGAGACCGTCTCTGATCGTCTCAAAAACATCAAAAAGGGGTGGGAAACTTGGGGCATTTTCAGAGCGTTGCCCCATGATCTGGCTCTGGAAATACTGGAGCAAAAACTGGGATGACAGAACGAACGCGTGACGGATTTATTGCCAGCCGACAGGTACGGTCCAATCAGAACGGCCCTCATCCCGATCTGGCCACTGTGGTTCAAAAACACTGGCATCAATCCTTCAGGAAACCCGTATCGGAAACGACTCTTCAAGTATTTAGACGGGCTGATCAGCTCTATAGCAGCAGTGGACGCCCGGTAATACTCGATTCCGGCTGTGGTACGGGAATCAGCACACAAAGACTGGCAACGCTCTATCCCAACCATCTGGTATTGGGCATCGATCACTCTCTGCATCGCCTTGCAAAGAAAAAAGTACAAGACAATATTTCCAATGCACACTTTTTTCGCGTCGATCTAATCGACTTTTGGCGCCTGGTGGTAAAAGCAGAGTGGAGAGTGGATCGCAATTTTCTTCTCTTTCCCAATCCTTGGCCGAAAAAGCAGCATTTTAAACGACGTTTTCATGGACATCCGATTTTTTCCGCCCTGTTGTCGGTTTCCCCTTCTCTGGAGATCCGTAGCAATTGGCGACTCTACCTGGAAGAGTTTTCCCTCGCCGTTTATCTGATCACGAACATAATGATCCAACCCCAATCTTATACACCCGAACGATTTCTCACTCCCTTTGAAGAAAAATATCATAAAAGTGGTCAATTACTCTACCGACTGGTGCTCAGCGGTCTCGATCCCTATCATTACCGGCCTATTTCATCAAAATAACCTTTTGCACCTTTCGGTCATTTGGCGTGTTCAGAGAGATATGGTATATTCCCGAGGGAACGGGATGCGAATGTCTGTCCAGACC
>CAYPUH010000170.1:0-10008 GCA_964413725.1 uncultured Cytophagia bacterium | reverse complement strand
CGATCGTGCCAATATTCACATGAGGCTTTGTGCGCTCAAACTTTTGCTTTGCCATGATCTTTCTCCTTAGATCGGTATTCCCGGATTCAGCCTTTACAGAATCCAAAATATTAATCGTCTGATGTTATTACGATCACAACATCAGTTGTTTCCAGTCTATGCTGTTTCGGGTCCAACGTGTTAGGATAGCCGGTTGAGACTCTCTCTCACCAACACCCTCAGGCTGCCAGACCCATCTTTTCCTTGAGTTTCTTTTCCACATCCGGGTTGACCCGTTCGTATCGGGCAAACTGCATGGTAAAAATAGCCCGTCCCTGGGACATGTTGCGCAAGGCTGTTGCGTATCCAAACATTTCAGCCAGAGGGGCCGTCCCGGTAATCACCTGTGTATCCTTTTTTTGGGTGTGATCCTCGATTTTAGCGCGTCGCGTTGAAAGGTCACCCAAAATGGCGCCAAAATAATCTTCCGGTGTGATCACCTCGACCGTCATCATCGGTTCCATGAGAATGGGCCTGGCCCGCTTCAGGGCATCCTGAAGGGCCAAAGAACCGGCAATCTTGAAGGACAGTTCCGAAGAGTCCACTTCATGAAAGGAGCCATCCAAAAGAGTCGCCTTAATATCGATGACTGGAAAGCCCGCGATGGCACCACTGGTCATTGACTCCCGAATGCCCTGTCGTGTGGGCTGTATAAACTGTTTCGGGATGGCACCATCCCGTATCTCTTGTTCAAATTCAAAAATCTTGGACGGCTCGGTGGGTTCAAACCGCACCTTGATGCGAGCGTACTGTCCTTTTCCACCCGATTGCCGCGCAAATTCGATATCGCTGGTAACCGTTTCGCAGATGGTTTCCCGGTAAGCGACCTGTGGTTGACCCACATTGAGCTTAACGTTGAACTCTCGCTGCAACCGGTCGACCAGGATATCCAGATGAAGCTCACCCATGCCGGAAATAAGCATCTGACCGGTTTCAGAATCGGTATTGTACTGAAATGTGGGATCTTCACTGGCCAGACTTTCGAGCGAGGTCAGCAACTTTTCCTCATCTGCCTTGGATTTGGGTTCGATAGCGATAGAGATCACCGGTACGGGAAAACTCATTTCTTCTAGTTTGATGGGATGCTTGGGATCGCACAGGGTATCTCCGGTGCGGGTGTTTCTCAAACCCACAGCAGCCACAATTTCTCCGGCCGTGGCTTCGTCCATCTCTTCCCGTTTGTTGGACGCCATGAGCAGTACACGGCTGATACGTTCTTTTTTGTCGGTGATGGAATTCACAGCCGTCTTGCCGGTCTCGATTCGTCCGGAATAGACTCTCAAATATGTCAGGCGTCCCACATACGGATCGTGTACCACTTTGAACGCCAAAGCGCTAAACGGTCCGTCCAGCTCAGCTTTCCGGCTTTCCGTTTTCTCCGTATAAGGATTGATACCCTCGATGGGGGGTACATCACTGGGACTGGGCAGATATTGTATTATCGCATCCAGCAATCGCTGAACGCCGGTATTTTTCAGAGACGAGCCGCATAACACGGGCACCAGGTTGGTGGTGAGGGTAGCGGTGCGAAGCGCCTCATGAATATCCTGTTCCGAAATGTCCTCTCCGCCCAGGTATTTCTCCAGGATGCGATCGTCATAATCGGACAGCGCTTCAAACATATGATTGCGCCAGCGCGTCACATCATCCTGCATATCAGCGGGGATATCCGCTTCTTCCCATTTTGCACCCTGACTGTCGATATCATAATAATAGGCTCGTTTCGAAATCAGATCAATCAGGCCCTTAAAAGTATCCGAAGCACCAATGGGGAGCTGAACGGGAACCGCGTTGGCCTGCAGTCGGGCTTGCATCATCTTGACAACGTTAAAAAAATCAGCTCCAATGCGATCCATCTTGTTGACATAAGCCAGACGGGGAATATGGTATTTTTCAGCCTGTCGCCATACCGTTTCGCTTTGTGGTTCAACGCCTCCGACCGCACAGAATATGGCCACAGCACCGTCGAGCACTCTCAAGGAGCGTTCCACTTCAACGGTAAAATCAACATGACCCGGCGTGTCGATGATGTTAATCCGGTGCTGATCCCAATAGGTCGTGATCGCAGCCGAAGTAATGGTGATGCCGCGTTCCTTTTCCTGTTGCATCCAGTCCATTGTCGCGGCGCCTTCATCTACCTCACCGATTCGATGCACCTTACCGGAATAGAACAAAATTCGTTCCGTGGTAGTGGTTTTACCGGCATCAATATGTGCCATAATGCCGATATTACGAATCGATTTTAACAGGTCATGCTTGGGCATAAAAAAAACCACCAGTTGAAACATCTTTCATTGACGACAATCTTTCAATGCATGTAACTGTAGAAAAATTGACGCAATGAAACGGCATGTCTCAGATATAGTGGTTATCGAGACGCGATTTCATACGCCAATACTTTCCAGCTACTTTCTAACCCTGAACCAGATATCGGAGAGGAATCGAAGCGCATCGCGACGGGGTTAGAGTTGGACTGAAAGATTGGCAAACCATATCTATCAGCTTACCATCGAAAGTGAGCAAATGCCTTATTGGCTTCAGCCATTCGATGCGTATCTTCGCGTTTTTTAATCGATGATCCCTCCTTTTTAGAGGCGGCGATCATCTCGTTAGCAAGCTTCTCTGGCATTGATTTCTCGGACCGTTGTCTCGAAAACTGAATCAGCCATCGTATCGCCAGGGCTTGCTGTCGTGCGGGGCGAACCTCAATAGGTACCTGATAATTGGCCCCACCAACCCGTCGTGAACGAACTTCGAGGATCGGCTTGATATTGGCGATAGCCTTTTCAAAAACCTCAACACCTTCGGTTCCTTCACGCTGATTGATGATGTCGACAGCATCATAGAAAATCTTTTCAGCCACACTGCGTTTTCCATCCCGCATCAGGCCGCTGACAAACCGCGTGACCAAAACACTGCTATATTTGGGGTCTGCCAGTACTGTTCGTTTTGTCGGTCTTTTTCTTCTCGGCATTTAATCTCTCAACCGGTTTACTTTTTCAGCTTGGTTCCATACTTTGAACGGCCATTTCGACGATCCTGTACACCACTGGTGTCTAGAACGCCGCGAATAATATGATATCGAACACCCGGCAAATCCTTCACACGTCCACCCCGAATCATCACGATCGAGTGTTCCTGTAAATTGTGTCCCTCGCCCGGAATATAAGCAGTCACTTCAAATCCGTTGGTCAAGCGCACACGAGCAACCTTGCGCAGAGCCGAATTCGGCTTCTTTGGGGTCGTTGTATAAACCCTGGTACAAACCCCCCGCCTCTGCGGGCAATGTACCAACGCGGGCGTCTTACCCGGCTTTGTGATCTTTTTCCGTCCTTTTCTGACGAGCTGATTTAGCGTGGGCACAGTTCCTCCTCAATTCAATAGCCAAGAAATATACTGTTTTCATGTCTCAATATCAAGTATTTTTTTAAAAAAATTTAATTCTTCAGACACCGATCTCCGTCGTTGCAGAGACCCGGAGCAACGATGATGTTTCAGACAGCCATTTCTGTATCGGATTCTTCAAAGGATTCCAGATCGGGACCGTTAACATGGATGTTCTGCAGATGATTCAATCCGGTTCCGGCGGGAATCAGATGTCCCATCACCACATTCTCCTTTAATCCCTGAAGCTGATCCTCCTTGCCTTCGACGGACGCATCGGTCAGGACTCTCGTGGTTTCCTGGAACGATGCGGCGGACAGAAAACTCTCGGTACTCAGCGATGCCTTGGTGATACCCAGCAACAGAGGCTGAAAGGTCGCTGGCTGCGCCGGACGGGACTGGGGTGGTGTTTTTCCGTCACCTTCCAGCTTGGTGACCACCTTGCGAAATTCTTCCTGATAGATCCGGTCATTTTCGTGAAGATTGGAATCACCTGTTTCCGTGATGATCACCTGGTTACGGACCTCTTCGTTGTCCCTCAGGAATCGCAGGCGATCCACCTGATCGCCTTCAAGATAATCGGTGTCACCCGGATCCTCTATCTTGACCTTTTGCAGCATCTGACGGACGATCACCTCGATGTGTTTGTCATTGATACGCACACCCTGGAGTCGGTACACTTCCTGGATCTCGTTCACCAGATATTCCTGAACCTTGTTGGCCCCCATAATCGCAAGGATATCGTGGGGAGCCACAGCGCCCTCGGAGAGTTTTTCTCCAGCACGAACAAAGTCGTTGTCATGAACGAGAATATGTTTACCGTATCCGATGAGGTAACTCTTTTCCTCATTGCCGTCTTCGGATTGTACCATGAGTTTGCGAACACCGCGTTTAATCTCGCCAAACTCTACGATACCGTCAATCTCGCTCACTACAGCAGGTTCCTTGGGTCGACGGGCTTCGAACAACTCGGCCACGCGCGGCAGACCTCCGGTAATATCCCGTGTCTTGGACACCTCTCTGGGAATCTTGACCAGGATATCTCCGGCCTCGACCTCATCGTCCTCCTTGAACTGGATAAACGCACGAACAGGCAGGACATAGGAAGAGGCCACATTGCCATCGTCATCGATCACCTGAATGGTGGGGCTGAGATGACGGTTACGGGATTCGGTCACGACTCTCTGCTTCATACCGGTGGTTTCATCCAGTTCTTCACGGTAGGTGACAGTTTCCATCAGATCGACATATTTGATGCGACCGGATGTTGTGGTCACGATAACCGCCGAGTAGGGATCCCATCGATAGATCAGCTCACCCTGTTTCACGGTCTGATTTTCACCCACTGAAAGCGAGGCACCATAGGGAACATTGAGACGTTCGACGATTCGGTCATCGCTGTCGAGAAGGTTGATCCGACCGTTTCGGCCGATGACGATCACTTCACCGTCTTTGCGTTCCACCACCCGGAGATTGTCCCAGACCGCCTTTCCACTCTGTTTGGCGAGAATCTGGGATTGGGCGGCAATACGGGAAGCGGTACCACCGATATGGAAGGTCCGCAGGGTCAGCTGCGTACCCGGCTCACCGATGGATTGGGCGGCCATCACGCCGACAGCTTCTCCGTCATTGGCCATTTTTCCGGTGGCCATATTGCGTCCGTAACACCGGGAACAGACTCCACGCGATGCTTCACATGTGAGAACGGACCGGATCATCACGGACTCGATGCCGGCATTGGCGATCATCTGGGCTGCATCTTCATCGATCAATTTGCCGGCTTCGAGAATAATCTCATTGTTGACAGGATCAAACACATCTTCGGCGACGACACGCCCAACGATACGATCCTGCATCGATTCGATAATTTCTTCACCCTCTTTAAGATCGCCCACACGCAGACCCAGAATGGTACCGCAATCATCCATCGTCACGATTACATCCTGTGCCACGTCCACCAGTCGACGGGTCAGATAACCGGCGTCAGCGGTCTTGAGAGCAGTATCTGCCAATCCTTTTCGGGCCCCGTGAGTGGAGATAAAGTACTCCAGCACCGACAGCCCTTCTCGAAAGTTGGCAGTAATCGGGTTCTCGATGATTTCGCCCATCGAGCCCGTCATTTTCTTCTGTGGTTTGGCCATCAGTCCGCGCATACCGGCGAGCTGACGGATCTGTTCTTTCGACCCACGGGCACCAGAATCGGCCATCATAAAGATCGGATTGAATCCGTCACGGTCCTTTTTTAGCCGTTGGAACATTTTTTCGGCCACATTGCTGGTGGTATGGGTCCAAATATCGATAATCTGGTTATAGCGTTCACCGTCAGTGATGATACCACGCTCATATCTTTTCTGAATCGCCTGTACCCGCTGATATGCCTGGTCCAGCAGTTCCGGCTTTTCGGACGGAACGATCACATCGTCGATTCCAACCGTGGCACCCGACTTCATGGCATAGTAAAAACCGAGTGATTTAAGTGTATCCAGCAACTCCGCGGTACGGAGGTTACCCAGCTTGCCATAGGCATTGGCAACGAGCTCTTCGATACCCTTCTTGGTCAGCAGGGTATTGACGAACCGGATCGGTTCCGGCAATTTTTCGTTGAACAATACCCGGCCCGTAGTGGTCTCGATAATGTTGCCCTGAAACTTGACCTTGATCGAGGTGTGCAACTCAATCACTCCGGCATCAAAGGCGATACTCACCTCGGTGGGTGAGGAGAACATCATACCCTCCCCTTTGGCACCGGGACGCCGTTTGGTCAAATAATAGATCCCCAGCACGATATCCTGACTGGGAATGGCGAGGGGTCGACCGTGAGCCGGAGACAGAATATTATGGCTCGACAGCATCAACACCTTGGTTTCCACCTGGGCAAAGTGAGACAGAGGTACGTGAACCGCCATCTGGTCGCCATCAAAATCGGCATTAAATGCGGCACAGACCAAAGGATGAATCTGAATCGCTTTGCCTTCGATCAATACCGGTTGAAAGGCCTGGATACCGAGTCTGTGAAGTGTGGGCGCGCGGTTGAGCATGACGGGGTGATCTTCAATGATTTCCTCAAGAATGTCCCATACCTCTGCACCCCGGCGGTCCACCAGCTTTTTGGCGCTCTTGACCGTCTTGACGAGTCCCCGTTCCACCAGTTTTCGAATGACAAACGGTTTGAACAGTTCCAGAGCCATCTCTTTGGGTAGGCCGCATTCATGCAAACGCAGCTCGGGGCCCACCACGATTACGGAACGACCGGAATAGTCGATTCGTTTTCCGAGGAGGTTCTGACGAAAGCGGCCCTGTTTGCCTCGCAACATATCGGACAGGCTCTTGAGCGCTCTGTTGCCATCTCCTCGTACGGCTGAAGACTTGCGGCCATTATCGAACAGCGAGTCCACCGCTTCCTGAAGCATCCGTTTTTCGTTGCGAAGGATGACTTCGGGAGCTTTGATTTCGAGCAATTTTTTTAGACGGTTGTTGCGTATAATGACCCGACGATACAAATCGTTGAGATCGGATGTGGCAAAACGGCCGCCTTCCAAAGGAACCAGGGGCCGTAATTCCGGTGGAATCACCGGGACTTCGGTCATGATCATCCATTCCGGTTTGTTCAGCCGTTGCCGATTGGCACGCCGAAAAGCCTCCACCACCCTCAACCGCTTCAAGGCATCTGCTTTGCGCTGAATCGATGTCTCATGTCGGGCCTGATGCCGAAGATCTTTGGACAATTGATCGATATCCAGAACCTTGAGCAGATCCAGAATCGCCTGTCCTCCCATGCTGGCATAGAATCGCTCCTCTTCAGGAACATCGGCTTCTTTGGCCGTAATATCAGAGACCAGATCCAGGTACTCTTCTTCCGTGAGCAGATCCTTGAAATTGAGACCACTATTTCCGGGACGAATGACCACATAGGATTCATAGTAAATGATTCGTTCCAGATCCTTGATGCTGAGTCCCAGCATATATCCGACTTTGGAAGGCAATGACTTCCAGTACCAGATGTGGACCACGGGTACGGCCAATGAAATATGACCCATGCGTTCACGGCGAACGCTTTTCATGGTCACCTCAACGCCACATCGATCGCACACGATCCCTTTGTATCGGATGCGTTTGTATTTACCACAATGACATTCCCAATCGCGGACGGGTCCGAAAATCTTTTCACAGAACAGTCCATCCTTCTCCGGCTTGAAGGAGCGATAGTTGATCGTCTCAGGTTTCGTTACCTCACCATGAGACCGCTCCAGAATTTTATCCGGAGACGACAGACCGATCTGTATAGACTTGATATTCGGATTTATCGCCGGGGTATCATGTGAAATCATATAATTCAATCCGGACCTCCAGACTCAAAATGTGAGCAGGATTGACAATAAATCTCAATCACCGTTATTTTTTGCTGTCACCAACCAGTTCCACATCCAGTCCCAGCCCCTGCAATTCGCGGATCAGGACATTAAAGGATTCGGGCAGTCCCGGTTGAGGGATATTCTCACCCTTGACAATCGCCTCATAGGCTTTTGAACGGCCTTTGACATCATCACTCTTGACCGTCAAGATCTCCTGCAGGGTATAGGCGGCACCATAGGCTTCAAGAGCCCAGACTTCCATCTCTCCAAATCTCTGTCCGCCAAACTGGGCTTTTCCACCCAGAGGCTGCTGAGTGATAAGAGAGTAGGGTCCGATGGAGCGGGCATGGATTTTATCCTCGACCAGGTGCGACAGCTTGAGCATATAGATCCAGCCCACGGTGACCTGTTCATCGACCAGTTCACCGGTTCGGCCATCATATACGGGGGATTTTCCGGATGCGGGCACATCGGCTTGTTCCATATAATTCTTGATCTCGTCCAGGCTGGCGCCATCGAACACCGGTGTCGCAAATTTAACACCCAATTTCCTGGCCGCCCATCCCAGATTGGTTTCCAGGATCTGGCCGAGATTCATACGCGACGGAACCCCCAAGGGATTGAGCACGATATCGACCGGAGTGCCATCGGGCATATGAGGCATATCCTCGATGGGAACGATCTTTGAAACCACACCCTTGTTTCCGTGTCGACCGGCCATCTTGTCACCAACCATCAGCTTGCGTTTTTTGGCGACATAGACTTTGGCGAGCTGAACGATACCCGGAGGCAATTCATCGCCGACGGTGATCTTGAACTTGTCCAGTTCGTACTGTTCATCCACATCGCTGACCTTCCGGTTGTAGCGCTGAACGATGCGTCGGGCCAGCTGGGTGCTCTTGTCATCCTCTACCAGATCGAGTTCATAATCGACGTCATCAAAATCGAGCTTATCGAGGTTCGAATCCTTGAGAATGGTCTTGGCCTTGATCAGCGATTTTCCGGAATCCACATCGCGCAACTCTTTGGCAACCTGATCCCCGAGAACAATCCGAAGTTTTTCGTCGCGGAGTGCTTTAATGCGAGCTTTTTCATTGCGATGGTGAACATCCAGGTTTTCAAGGGCTTTTTTATCACTCTTTTTGGTCTGAGCGTCTTTTTTCTTGCGCGAAAACAGTTTGGTGTCGATGACGATTCCCTTCAGTCCCGGGGGTGCTTTCAGGGATGCGTCTTTGACATCTCCGGCCTTTTCACCAAAAATAGCTTTGAGCAGCTTTTCCTCGGGAGTGGGATCGGTTTCACCTTTTGGCGTTACCTTTCCCACCAGAATGTCTCCGGCACTGACCTCGGCTCCGACGCGGATGATTCCGTTTTCATCCAGATCCTTGGTCGCTTCTTCACTGATATTGGGGATTTCCCGAGTCAGTTCCTCTTCACCCCGTTTGGTGTCGCGGACCTGTAGCTCAAACTCTTCAATATGTATCGAAGTATAGATGTCGTCCCGTACGACGCGTTCGGAAATAACGATGGCGTCCTCAAAATTATAGCCACGCCAGGGCATAAAGGCCACCAGAACGTTACGTCCCAGAGCCAACTCTCCTCCATCGGTGGCGGCGCCATCGGCAATGACTTCGCCTTCGCGTACGTGTTGTCCCACGGTTACAACAGGTTTCTGGTTGATACTGGTATCCTGGTTGGTGCGATGGAATTTGGTCATGCGATAGGGAACCAGATCGCTGTCGTCAAAATTCAACAGGTCTTTAATATTGTCCTTGGAACTCTTGCGTTCGCGGCGAATGACGACCTTTTCCGAGTCGACCTGTTCCACAACGCCGTCATAGGCACTCACGATCACCGCTCTTGAATCACACGCCACCTTGCCTTCCATACCGGTGCCCACAAAAGGAGATTCGGGTTGCAGCAATGGCACCGCCTGACGTTGCATGTTCGAGCCCATCAGGGCACGGTTGGCATCGTCGTGCTCCAGAAAGGGAATCAATGCGGCAGCAGCGGAGACGATCTGGTTGGGAGACACGTCCATAAAATGGACCTGATCCGCTGTGGCCAGAGGAAATTCTCCGCGGAATCTGGATTTCAGCTGCTCGTTGACAAACTTTTTCCCGTCGGTAATCGGTTCATTGGCCTGTGCAACAATGGCCTCTTCCTCATCGTCGGCAGCGAGAAATTCGATTTTCGAGGTCACCTTGCCGTCTTTGACCACCCGATAGGGGGT
>CAYPUH010000169.1:0-10032 GCA_964413725.1 uncultured Cytophagia bacterium | reverse complement strand
GCCAGGGCCTGTTCTTCAGTCCAACCCCGTTCGGCGACAAATTCCTCTGCCAGCACACCGGCCAACAGTCGCTTGAAGCGTTTGAATTGCGGCTTGATGAATTCGAGTCGCGGGGCATTGCTGAAAAATCCGATAATCTTGTTGCGGGGTACGGTCTGCAATCGCAGTTTCAGATCCTGAACAATCAAGGCCGTGGCATTGCTGAACCGCCAGTGTCCGCTGGCCACCACGTTGTGGTAGATCCAGGCATAGCTGCACAACTCGTGATTCTGAGAGTGTCCGGCCACACTCACCGGAAAGGTGACGTTGGGGAAGGCATTGAACAGCCGGTGCAACTCGTAGAGACTGGTGCGCTGATCGAGCAGATCGGTTCCATACGGGACACCGTGATCATAGACATCCCGGCTCAATCCGACCATCAGTTGAAACGGAATCTTGTACTCCTGACAGCGATTGGAAGTCTCGAACAAGAGGAAGGTAGCAAGTTGATTGCGTTCCTCCCGGGTATAACGGTCACCGTGGTTGGCTTTGGCGATGAGGGAATCCACCTTGTGTTCCGAGATGGGGTCCAGCACCAGGTCGGCAGGCAGCGTTGTGGTGGCAGCTGCGGTATTCTGTTTGGCAAAGCGACCAAACAGCTTGTGCAGGGCAAGACGCATGCTGTTGGCATTGGTCACCTGGATATCGGTGGAGCTGTCCAGTCGCTCCCGGGTTCGCCGGGCGTCAAACCGCAGCACCACATCCTCGATATCGATGATCGGCACATAGTGATTGACGTCCACATCGTGCAGATCATCGGCAAAATCGACCACCGAATAGACACGCTCCAGACCGGTGGTCTTCCAAACCCGTTCCTCCCAGTCGGATCGATCCAGCACCGCCTTTACCGCACTCATCAATGTACCGGCGTCTGCAAAATCCGGGTTGTCGATACCCAGCACCTCGGTCACCATCTCGCCGATCAGAGCACCGGTTTCGGTGTTGTGAAAAGCAGGCAGATAATCCAGAATCGCCTGCACCCGCTGCTCATCGGTCAGAGTATATTTGATGCGATCGGGATCAATCACCGACTCATGTGCCAGGGCGTTGAATGCCGGAATCACCAGCAGGTCGTGCAGACTGGTAGCCGTGGGTTGTCGGTGATCGATATGCGTGTGCACATCGATCACCGGAAACGAGTCGATCTCTTTTAATAACGTTTGTGCCAGGTCGTTCATATCTTTGCTTCACCTATCCGTTAAATCGTCGGCATTGGATTTCAAATTTAAAACACCATAGTGATAGAGAACAATTCCCGCAGCCACCGCCACATTGAGAGAATCGGTGCCCCGTTTCATGGGGATGGTCACCTGGCGATCACAAAGCGAAATCCAGGGATCTGCAAGGCCATGTGCCTCGGTCCCGAACAGGATTGCCAACCGACGGGCACCGCGGTCGCGATCCAGAGAGGTTGCCGCCGGATTCAGGGTGGTGGCGATGAGTGTGGTTTGCTCTTCTTTCAGACGAACGAGATCCGCTTTCAGATCGATGGACCGGAATAACGGCAGCGTAAAAAGAGTCCCCACGGACGTCCGGATACATCGACGGGCAAAGGGATCGCAGCAGGACTCTCCCAGCGCCACGGCATCGACACCAAAGGCAGCGGCGTTGCGCAGCAATCGGCCGAGATTTTCCGGATCGTTGATCTCGGGCACCACCACCAGACAAAATCGCTCGGGATCGGCAGGCGCCCAGTCTGCCATGGTGGGCAAGCTCTGTCGTTGCCCCAGCGCCAGAATGCCGCGATGAAACTCGAATCCCACCACACGGGAGATGATCGCTTCCGGAGCCACATAGACCGGTGCGCGGATGTCCAGTTCGGAAAGCAGTCGGCGTGACCGTTTTTCGCTCACCAGGAGCGACTGCACCTCGTACCCGCTGGCGATCAGCCGGCGCACCAGATTCTCCCCCTCCACCACAAAACAATCCATATCACGGGCCAGCTGCCGGTCTTTGAGGTTACGATACCCCGCCAGACGGGGATCCTGCCACCCGGAAATTCTGTAGACCATCGGGGCAGCCATATCATGACCCCGCTGACGCGGCCGCAGACTCTAGAGGCGTGACCACCGTCCGGTGTTCGCGACCGGACAGATGTGCTGCTTCCATGAACACGAACACGGATTCGGTCTCATACCGGCACACCGGTGGAATGCCGGTGTGGAAGAACGTTAGAATCTCTTTCACCAGGTTCACATAGAGCACCTCGTCGTCCCGTCGCACCCAACGAACACCGCAATCGGTATGAATAAACGCGCCAAAGCCGTCGTGCGCGGTGCGGCTGCCCCGAAAGACCCCCGTCCGGCCGTCCCGCCATGTGCCGACGACCACATCGGTATCCGCCGTCTGGTGTCGATGAACGGACACCCAGTCCGGCCCGAGGATGGTCAGCAACAGCTCCACGCCATGGATGCCGTACCACATGAGATCGGGATGATGCGGTTCCGTAGGACACGGCGCGTACACATCGGCTCCCTGGATCATGTGGGGATCGACTGTCGCGGTAAACTCTTGCAGTTGTTGCAAAAAACGCAGACTGGACGCGGAAAAACAGGGCACACCATTCCGTGCCGCCATATGGAATATCTCCCGAACCTCCTTTAACGATGTCGCCATGGGCTTGTCGATAAACAGAGGGGTGCCCGCCTTGATGATCGGTTCCGCCTGGGAGGCGTGAACGCGGCCATCCACGCTGGTCAACAATACCCCGTCCACCTCGCTGGCGAGATACTCGAGAGACTCTACCATGGTAACGCCCATGGACTCGACCTCATCCCGGAATCGGGGCAACCGCGTCCGGCTGGCCTCGATATCCGGACTGCCGCCGGCATAGGCCAGGGTCACCCGCGCGCCGGCAAGATGGTGTTCGTTTTCAGAATCGTTCAACAATCGGGTCATGGCCGGGGCATGAGAGGTGTCCAGCCCCACGATCCCCAGATTCAACTCGTTCATACCCTCTCCGGTCCCTTTTTTTAGGTTTTCCTCAGACATCATGTCACGGATTCGAACAGAATCACATTAATAAAAACTACACATTCCAGCGTTCGCATGCAACCGGTTTCGTTGCCATCCGTTCACCATACGACACAGTCAAAATCATCTTTGTTTTCCGCTCAAAGGTTTTAGTTTATTAAAAACAGGAACAATACCCGAACCCGTACACGAGAGGATCTGAACATGTTCAAAGTGGTCACCTCCTTTGACGACCTTTTAAAAGTCTATGCGGTCAGAGCGATCGTTTTTGTGGAAGAACAGCACTGTCCCTATCACATCGAGGTGGACGAACACGAACACAGCGCGCTCCACATCCTGGGCGAGATGGACGGCGAACCCATCGCCGCCGCACGCATGCGCTTTCTCGGCAAATGGGCCAAGATGGAACGCATCGCCGTCCGCAAGGCCCAGCGCGGTATGGGACTGGGACATCAGCTGGTGGACTTTATGATGCAAACCGCCCGCGAGCGGGGGTTTACGTCCTTCAAGATGCACGCCCAGGCCCACCTCACCGATTTTTACGCCCGCCATGGATTTAAAACCAAAGGCGACCTGTTTCAGGAAGCGGGTATCGATCATTATCTGATGGTGCTGGAAGAATAGTTGTGCGAAAGAGCAAGACTCGCACAAAGGCACAAAGAAAGGAAGACAGTGAAAGAAAATGAAATCGGCAAAATCGTCGTGGATTGTGCTGTTCAACTGCACATGGATCTGGGCCCCGGCCTTCTTGAGTCTGTCTATGAGGTACTCCTTGCTCACAAATTAAAGTCAAAAGGTCTTGACGTTCAACGACAGGTACCCGTTCCAATTCAGCACATGGGAATACAATTTGATGAAGGATTCAGGGCAGATATAATCGTCGAGGATAAGGTCATTCTTGAACTAAAGTCAGTGGAATCTGTTTCCCGGGCTCATGTCAAACAAGTCCTGACCTATCTAAAATTAACCCATAAAAAACTCGGCTTTTTACTGAATTTTGGAGAATCGTTGATGAAAGACGGAATCACCAGACTGATCAATGGCGAGCTTGAATGAATCATTTTTTCTTTGTGTCTTTGTGTCTTTGTGCGAGATTTTAATGGTGTTGCAATTCCACACATATATAAACTTGCACAAAGCCAACACAGGTTTTGTTATGTTGGCTCGTATCTAAAACACCTTTTCAGGACCGCTCCGCAACATGTTAAACACAGATTTTACGTGTAGATGTAAGGACCTTTTTGCGTTCATGTGTCTTACTTGACCAGCATCATCTTCCGCGATTCCACCACCACGCCGCCGAGGGCCAATGTATAGAAATAGAGGCCGCTGGGAAAAGAGCCTGCCAACCAGGTACTCTCATGCCACCCCCGGGTCAACAGGCCATCGATCAGCGTATCGACATGCTGACCTCTGGCATTAAAAGCCTTCAACGAGACGCTCAGGGCATCCGGTAGATGGAAACGGATCGTGGTCTGGGGGTTAAACGGATTGGGAACGTTATTTTCGAGCACATACCCGGTGGGTCGTACGGGCTCTTGCGTCTCGCTGTTGACACGGGTGGTCGTCGCGACATCACGAACCAGACGTACCACATTGTCGATGCGGATCACGTCGCCCTGGGGCCCCCGGCCGTAGGGATAAGCGGACGCATCACCCGTTTTGGGGTCGCTGCGCTGACATCCGGCACCGTGGACATCCATCAACCTCACCGACCCCACCGGATCGGACATCCATCCCAATCCCTCACCAAAGGCCACATAGGCGGCCGCCTCGCCATCGCGTTGGTTCGCATGGGTGGTGCTGCTCCAGTAAAAGGGATAGTTCACCTCTCCTCCCTCGTCTGTCATCGCGCTACAGGTAAACACCGGATCGATGGCCGCCGAGCCGGTTACCGCCGGGGCCCGGGTATAATCGACGATACTCTGTAACTCTTTTGCGTTGGGCAACCGCCAGTCACGGTATCCCAGGAAAGACTGTGCGTTTTTCTCCTCCACCCAGGCCAGCGCGTCCTCCCAGTCGAGACCCGTCTCGCTATCGGATTGCTGCCACATCAATCCCGTGGCCCGATCGGTAACCGTACCATCGCCATTGTCAATAAAATCATTGATCCCATAAGACGCGTTGCCGCGCACATACAAGACATAGAATCCTTTTTCCTCTCCATTGGGCAGAGGTTCGGCCGGATAGCCCTTGATACGGCCATCGGCGAAGTTGACACCAAACATCGTCTTGTTACCCCCCATGGTCGTGCTCACATAAAGGGTGGATGTGGCAAACTGGGCATCGATGATGCGCTCGCCGGCATCGATATCGCCATAGCCAAACTCGAACACCTCATCGTCAATAAAGGGATTCAGACCATCGGTATTCGTCGCCTCGGCATTCACATCCCGACCACTGAACAGGATCAGTGAATAGAGTTCCTTGATCGACGGCAGCCGCCAGTCATCATAACCGGCCAGATCAAAGCTGTCGGCTCCCTCCAGAGCTTCGCTGGCGGTGAGTTTGTCGTCCACGGTGATCCGGCCATCGCCGTTCAGGTCTGATGACTGCTGCCACATCAAACCGGTCACATTGTCCGTGACCGTGCCGTCGCCATTGTCCGTATACGACGGCGAATGACCCTGATACTGGGCATCCTGACCATAAAACGCCTCGCCCGGCTGAGGCGGTGTGATGACATCACGGGTGTTGAAACACTGACTCTGACCGGTATCGACAACGGGATAGGTCTGTGCATCAAGTGTCCCGACCTCCAGAATGGTCCACACGACAAGAATGAATAATCCAGTGATGGGTTTCATGTGGCTCTCCTTTCATTAGGCCAAAAAACAGTATCGCTTGAATCTGGTGCTGGGTTCATTCGCATCCGGCTCCAGACATCGTTGCCTTTAGCTTTTAGACCCCCCTGACAGGGAAATACTTCCACTATCGAAAAAACAAAACCAAAATACCGGCCCCAATAGGTCAACCTGCCCTGATGTCGGATACCGATGTTCCCAACGCCAGGCGGAGGAGCGCTCGGAACCCGCGTACGCCAAAAATCAGACAGGATCAACAGGATGAACCGGATCATCAGAGAATCCTGTGGATCCGGTTTGTCCTGTCTGATTTTTCCCGGATTCCCCCACATGGCACCGCAACTTTTGATTCCATCACAAAAACATGTCTTGCATGTTTTGTAAATTTACATAGATTTTTATTAACGGTTTACAAGGTCGATCCTGTACCATCGAAAAGTGCCCTTACTGCATTCGATGGAAGATCAAACACCAACCCACATCTCAGGGGATCCGGATTATGTCTCTACAGACACCCGAACGGATTTATGACAAGATAAAAGCAAAGCTGGATAAAAAGGTCCGAAACGCAAACGACCTCAAACACGCTCTTTTATTGGTACACTCGGACCGGAAAGATCTGCACTGGACTTTTTCTGCAGGAACGACGGGAGAGGACAATGCTCCCATCGATCCGAATCAGCCCTATCATATCGCCAGCATCGGCAAGACCTTTACCTCTGTACTGATTGCCCGACTGGTAGAAAACCGTCTTGTCGGTTATGACGATTTGATCGCCGACCATCTCGATCCGGACCGGCTCGATGGCCTGTTTGTCTATCGGGGGACCGATTATCGCGATCGGGTGCGTATACGCCATCTGCTGAACCATACATCGGGAATTGCGGATTACTTTGACGATCCTCCCCTTACAGGCCCCTCCATACAAAACCTCCTGCTGGATGAACCGCAGCGGTTCTGGACAGCGGATGAAACCATCGACTATACCCGTGATAACCAAAAAGCGGTAGCACCGCCTGGACAGCGCTTTCATTACTCTGATACCGGCTATAACCTGCTGGGAAAACTCGTCGAGGCTGTCACCCACAAGGCTTTGCATGAAAATCTCCACTCCGAAATTTTTGATCCACTCGGGATGTCGGACAGCTATTTTTTGTTTTACAGCACCCCGAAAAATCCGCATCCATTGGCTATGGCCGATGTCTTTATGGGCGATCATGAAATCTCTTCCTATAACAGCGTGAGCATCGATTGGGCCGGCGGTGGTATCGTGTCCACAACCCGGGACCTGCTTTTGTTTCAACAGGCGCTGGTGAGTCACACCCTGATCAGCAAAGAGACCTTTGCCCGCTGTAGCCGGGACACGGGACGCTTTGGCTTTGGCATGGACTATGGTTATGGTCTGCTGTTCATAAATGTAAGTAAAATGACGGTGGTGTTGCCCAAATCGCTGAATTGCTGGGGCAACTTTGGCTCGGTGGGCACCTATATGTTCTACAATCCTGCTCACGATCTCTATATCATCGGATCGTTTAACCAGTCCAATTATCGGGTGAAACAGGTCTCTTTCATCATCGATGTGATGCGTCAGGTCAGTAAACTGTATTAATCCGGCAAAACTCAAAAGAGCCGTATTTCTTCCGAATCGCAACAGAATGGTATCCCCTTGCTGTACAGCCCTCAGCAACAGTTTGGGACAGTTGGAAAATCAAATGATTCGAAAGGATGTACAGGATCAACAGGAAGACGAGGGATCCTGTCGATCCCGTCTGAATGTCTCTGGATCCTCCCAAAAACATCAGGACAGGTTGAAAACATGTTTTGCATGTTTGTTGAATGTGCACAGGTTTAGAGTGAACCGGACGAATCCGGAAGAATATGGCATCCCCCTTTTACAGTTTTTTTTTAGACGTTTCGATTCCATCATCTGGAGGAACAGACTTGAAAACCATCGGACTCTTGGGAGGCATGAGCTGGGAAAGCACGGTGGGATACTATCAAGGGATCAACGAGGGCATCAAAGCCGCTCTCGGTGGACTCCACTCTGCGGAAATCGTGCTCTATAGCGTCGATTTCGATCCCATCGAAAAACTGCAGCACCAGGAAAAGTGGGAGCAGACAGCAGAAATACTGTCACAAGCCGCCCGACACATCCAGGCCGGCGGTGCCGACTTTTTGCTCATCTGCACCAACACCATGCACAAGGTAGCAGAGCAGATAGAAGACTCTATCGACATACCCCTCCTCCACATCGCCGATGCCACTGCCGAAGCGCTGGCCGCCGAAAAAATCACCACCGTGGGACTGCTGGGCACGGCATTTACCATGGAGCAGGACTTTTACAAGGGACGACTAAAAGACCGTTACGGCCTGAACGTGCTGGTGCCGGATACGGCCGATCGCGAGATCGTTCACAGAACCATCTATGATGAGTTGTGCCTGGGTAAACAAAACGAGAGCTCGAAGACTCAATTCCTTCGAATCATCGATCAACTGGCCGGGCAGGGTGCCGGGGGCGTCATCCTCGGCTGCACCGAAATCGGCATGCTCGTGCAGCAGAGCGACACACCGGTCAGACTCTTTGACACCACCCGTCTCCACGCACAAAAAGCCGTGGAGGCAGCATTGGCAGAATGAGAGCGCGTGGAACCCGCGGAGAATCCGGGTCCTCAGCAAAGCCCGGTTAAAGAGCAGTGGTCCTTGCCTCCTGATGGTTTGGTGCGGACCAGAGCCGGAGCGGTTCATCATTGCCAAAATAGAAATGTTTCATTTTGTATTCATCTTTGCTTTGCGGCTCGGCGATCTCTGCGTTGATCATTTTCTCAATGATATTAGAGTCCAACCCAAAACCTCAGAGGGGGTATAAGATGAAAGTCATCCTTTGCGCTATTCTGCTCACGACAGTCATCTTGACGGGATGCACCACAGACAAGACACCGCTGGGCGAGGGTGATGACGACGATGTGGGCAGCGATCTCGTCACCGTATCCGAGCCGCGCCTGATCGTCGACGGCGGCCGCTCCTGCGCGGTGTCTTTGGATGGCCAGCGAATCGCGTTTTCTCTTCCCTCCGGCACCGGTCTGGATATTCACACCGCCACGAGCGGGGGTGACGATGTGCAGCGCATCACCACCGACGACGCCTCGGAAGATCATCCTTTCTGGTCTCCGGACGGGTCCACGCTCGGCTTCAGCTCGGATCTCGGGGGAGATCAGCGCTATCATATCTACTCGGTATCGCTGGACAGCCGCGAGATCACTCTGGTGACCCCGGATTCCTTTGGTGTGCAGTCCGGACACTGGTCACCCGATGGCCAGTGGATCGTCTTTGACGGCCACAGCGAGACCGTGCCGAACAACGCCCTGTCCCTCATCGAGGTCAACAGCGGCGAGATCACCACCCACATCCTGGATCTCGCCTATGCCGGCTGGCCCAAGGTGTCCCCGGACGGTGAGAGGATTGTCTTTGAAGCTTATGTGGAAGGGTCGCCGGAATACAACATCTGGACGGTCAAAACGGACGGTACCGATTTGCAACAGATCACCACCACCGGCGGCGAGTACCCCTGCTGGTCCCCCGATGGCCGCTGGATCGCCTATTCCCGGATGGAACCGGATGACAATTACGATCTCTATCTCACCGAAAGCGACGGCCGCGGACTCCCGCATCCCGTCACCCATACGCCGAACACCAACGAGGTCCGCGCCTGCTGGTCCCCGGACGGAACGAGTCTCTACTATGACACCCGCCTGGGAACCGCAACGGTGCCCCATGAAGATCCCGGCATCTATGCGGTGACGGTGGAGATTAGAGAGTGAGAAAAAGCGAAAGTAAAAAGTGTCAAGTGTTAATAATAGATTTGTATCAATTCAAAGACAAGTAGAAACTATACGATCCGGATTTCCAGCAATTCCATCGATAAAGGACTCAGTGCGGTTGGTACGGGACCATAGCCAAGGCGGCCCAGAATGGGTTTGGCAATCAAATCACAAAAGACGATTGACCGGTTCTGTTCCTTAAAACTTGACCCCTTAACTTTACACTATCTTCTCTTACTTTTTTTTACCTCACTATCTTTATAAATACATCACCAACAATCCCAACGGCACCAGAATCCCGGCGGTGGTGAGCCAGGCGCCCCGGCCGGTGATGCCCTTTTTGCCTTTGAGGATGAACAGGCCGGTGATGGCGATGAGCATGAGGCTGACGCAAAAGA
>CAYPUH010000168.1:0-10034 GCA_964413725.1 uncultured Cytophagia bacterium | reverse complement strand
TAAGCGGACTGCAATAAGGTCGGTTTGAATGCAAAGGCGGCACCAAGATAGCTGCTCAGAGTATTGGCGAAATGAGGCGGATCTATCATGTGTTCCGCGATGAGGTGGTCTTTTAGATCTGGCAGATAGTTATCCTGAAGAAAGGAGAAAATCTTGTTTTTATATGTATCCCGTATGGAGCCCCAGTTGATGTCAGCTTTGAGATTGGGTACGAGTGCCAAAACATAAAAGGACTCACATCCGGAAGGTGCAATACTTTCATCCGTGATGGTGGGCATGTGCAGGTACAGCGAGAGTTCTTCGGGTAACTCTTTACCCCCAAACAGTTTCTTTAGCAATTTTTTGTAATTGGGTCCGAAAATGATATTGTGGTTCCGGAGTTTGGAGTCGAGATATCTTTTGTCTGTCCCGAAATAGATCACCATGAGTGAAACACTGTAACGGTAGCGAGCCAGCCGACGGTCAGTATATTTGCGACGATGGGCGCCATCGATGAGATGTTTGTAGGTGTATGCGGTGTCGCCATTGCACACCACCGCATCCGCATCTACCTGCGTACCATCGTCAAGCAGGATACCGGTAACCCGGCGGTCCTGAACCAGAATCTGCCTGACCTCTGAATTGAGATGGATATGCCCCCCTAGTTCGGTGAATAGAGATCCGAGAGCGGAGACGATGGCGCCGGTTCCGCCGCGGGCATAATAGACCCCCCATTGACGCTCGAATTGAACGATCAATGAATAGAGCGAAGGGGTGTCAAACGGATTACCCCCGATCAACAGAGGGTGGAAGGAAAGGGCGCGACGTAAAAAAGCATCGCGTATATATCGGGACACATACATGTGTGTGCCCATATATCCACCCAGACGAACCACATCCGGTATGATTTTGATCATGTCCCGAAAACGCAGAAACGGTTTGTCCGTATAGGGGTGCAACGCCTCGAAAATCTGTTGGGTCTGGTCCAGAAGCCTTTCATACCCTCTTTGATCACCGGGATTCCACCTTTCGATTTCAGCGAGCATGTTCGGAATGCCGCGATAGTAATCAATATAGTGCCCGCGTTCATCAAACAAACGATAAAAGGGGTCCAGAGGAATGAGGTCAAAATAATTCGAACGGTCTCGTCCGGCAGCGGAAAAAATGTCATCAAAAATATAGGGGGCTGTGATAACCGTTGGCCCCCCATCGAATTTAAAACCGTTGATGTCGTATTGATACCCCCGACCTCCGAGTTTGTCCCGTTTGTCAAAAATATAAACGTCATGACCGGCAGCTGCCAATCGGTTTGCAGCTGCCAGCCCCCCGAATCCACTTCCGATGACGATGATTTTTGATTTCATGTCTCTCCCCGTCAGAATGCCTGAAAGACACTCTCACCCCTCTGATTTTTTATACCCGGGGCTCTTTAGTTGTCGTTCCCATAAACGTGATTGGCTGTTGTCATATACAGCCACCAAAAGGCCACAAATATTGTGTTGTCAGTGCGTACTTAATCTACTTTTATGTCTAATACCATTGTGGTGTCTATGAGGGAAAAAGAGGTATCTTTAAAACGGGGAGGACCCAGAGTGCGACGGATATTGTTAGAAACTCCCCAGGGCTCTTTGGGCATGCCCAACCAGTTGCTGTCCAGTTGACCATTGCTGTTTTTGTCATGCAACACACTGATGGCATACCTGGAAGCAGGCAGTCCTGTTAACTCGATTTTAACATAGACCGTATCCGCGGGCTGAGTGACGGTTCGTACCGCACGACGATAGTCGTTCGGGAATCCCTCTGCTGTCTTGAAAAGAGAGACACGCAACAAACCTCTTGTATTCTCCAGAGGTGATACAGTGACGACAATCGTACCGGTTTGACCCTGAGCCCATCCGAATCCAAATGTCAGGATAATACCCCACAGCATCTGCTTATACACGGGAGAAAGCAGTCGTTTTATACGTTTTTGGTGATATCCAGTAGCCATTTTCATCCACCGGGATTCTATTGATTAAAGATGTGCGATTTTCATGCATTGATTCGAGTATTCCGGACACTATCGGTGGCCGGAGACAAGTGTGCAAAGGACAGGGTGTTGGATAGGTATCGTGAATAGTCATGACCGGGGAGGTGCTTTGTCCATAGAAAGATACGACAGGTAAAACTCTCCATTTCGTACAATTATTCCGAAATTATCTGTTCAGAAGATCCGTTCAGGATCGGAAACCATCGATAGGGGGCAAGTGCCGGAGAGTTTTGTTGTCGGTCTTGGGAGAGAGGGGTGCTGATGTCGTTGTCGTCATGCCAGTTTGCTTTTTTTGTTGCACCGGGTGTATAAAAGTCTTATATTTGCAACAATGTTGCAAATTAGTTGGAGGATACATGACGGATCAGGACATTAAACAGCAGCTTTTAAATTACCACATCCGTCCCACGGAGATCCGCAAAGCCTTGTTGGCGTTGTTTTATCGGATCGACCATGCCCTTTCTCATACCGAGATCGCAGATCACCTGGAAGCGCAGTGGGACCGGGTCACATTATATCGTTCCCTTGAACGGTTCTACCAACAGGGCTTGATTCATCGAATTATTGATCCCGGTGGTGTGGCACGATATGCCCGGTGTTTGACGAACTACTGCCATGCTGCTCATCACATTCACGATCATATTCATTTTTGTTGTCAGCGTTGTGGGCGTGTTTTTTGTGTCAGACCCAGTCAGATGCCGGAAATAGATCTGGGAACTCGGTATCGTATCGATGATGTGGACATCATGGTGTCCGGAATTTGTCCCGATTGTAAGAGCGCTGTCAACGTATTCAATGAAAAGCAAACGGAGGAGTGATGATAGGTAAAGCACCCGGTGTATTTTTATTGAGCACGATTCTATTGCCATTTCTGATGAGCTGTACAAAAAGTCCCGAGCCCGATCCCGATACAGTCAGCCCCCGAATTCTGGCCACGACATCGATTGTGGCAGATGTGGTGGCTCAGATCGGTGGAAAAGAGATCGACCTGCAAGCCCTCTTACCCCTGGGAACCAGTCCGCACGGGTTTCAACCCACACCGGGTGATGTTCGATCCATCTCCGAAGCGGATCTTGTATTCAAGAATGGGCTAAATTTGGAACAGTTTCTCGATCCATTGCTCCAGCAAGCCAAAGGTCACTTTCAGGTCAAATCAGTATCTGAGGAGATTGAACCGCGGTTTTTCCATTCTCCAGCCAGCCATAGCCATGATCATCAACATGGTCATGCGGATCCACATGTCTGGACCGATCCTCACAATGTCATGCTTTGGTGTCAGACGATCGTCCATGCTCTCGCTCAACTCGACAGTCAACATGCGAGCCTCTACCATCAACGAGCCCGGTCGTATCAGAACCAATTGCAGCAGTTGCATCGATGGATTGAGGAGCGCGTGAAAACCGTTCCGGAAAACAAACGACTTTTGGTCACGGATCACAGGGTGTTGGGTTATTTTGCAGACCGGTACGGTTTCAAACAGGTGGGAGCCATTATACCCGGTTTTAGCACCCTGGCAGAGCCTTCGGCACAGGAACGGGCCCATCTGGAAACGCAGATCAAATCTCTGGGAGTGAATGCTTTGTTTGTTGGTACAACAATGAATCCGCGGCTGGCAGAACGCATTGCGGAAGATACCGGCATTCAAATGGTCACCATTTATACGGGTTCACTTGGCGAACTGGGTGGTCAGGCGGATAGCTATATCGATTATATGAAATACAATGTCAGTGCGATATGTTTGGCACTGAATCCATAAAACGGTTATGCACCATCAGGCAACATATCGCTTGTTTGGCTGACACGACCCGATAGTGTGGTTATATATCAAGTGGGAGTTTGATTGTATGTCTGTTCTGAATTTTGTCAAACGACAATCCTCTTTCCGGGATCTCGATTCTGTACATCTTCCGGGAAAGCCGTTGCTCGAGCTCGATCATGTGAGTGTCACATATGACAGCGGTCCGGCTTTGGAGGATATCACCTGTGTGGTTCGCAGGGGAGAACGCGTCGCTGTGGTGGGACCAAACGGTGCGGGCAAGAGCACTCTGTTCAAAGTGATAGCCGGCATCATACAACCCACTTTCGGGAGTGTCAAAGTGTCGGGTTCTGATCCCCATGATCATATCTGTATCTCTTATGTACCGCAAAAAAATGAGGTCGACTGGAATTTTCCTGCCACTGTGGAAGATGCTGTCATGATGGGCAGGGCGGGAAAAGTTGGATTGGGACGTCGACCCCGATCCACAGACTGGGAGGTGGTACACGAGGCACTTGAAACAGTGGGGATGACGGACATGTCCGGTCGTCAGATCAGCCAACTCTCCGGGGGACAGCAACAGCGGGTCTTTATTGCCAGGGCTCTGGCTCAGGAAGCCGGTATCATGCTGATGGATGAACCCATTACCGGTCTGGATCAAACTTCACAGGAGGGTGTGCTGAATATCCTCGATAGTTTGAAATCTCATCAGGTCACTGTTCTGGTTGCGCTTCATGATTTGAATCTCGCTGCTCAACGCTTTGATCGATTGATGCTATTAAACCATAATCTCATTGCCTGTGGTCTTCCGGATACAGTATTGACTTCAGATCACCTTAAAAGTGCGTATGGGAGTCACATTCATATGGTACCTTCTGATGGCGGAGTTCTGATGGTGGGTGATACCTGTTGTCGACGAGGAGCTTCTACCCATGATTGAGATGATACTGGAACCTCTGCAATACCCTTTTATGATTCGAGGACTGTTGGCGGCGGTGATGGTGGGTTTGGTTTGCGCCGTTGTGGGAACTTTTGTGGTCTTGCGAGGCATGGCATTTTTCGGAAACGCGCTGGCCCATACTATCTTGCCGGGAGTGGCTGTGGGGTATCTGATTCATGGTGGAAAAAAAGGAATGCTCTTTTGGTGGGCTTTGGGGGCTGCTCTCTTGAGTTCTGCGGGCATCGGATTTATCAGCCAGCATTCCAAAGTCCGTGAAGACACTGCCATCGG
The DNA here is from genome assembly GCA_964413725.1 of uncultured Cytophagia bacterium. GTDB lineage: Bacteria > Zhuqueibacterota > Zhuqueibacteria > Residuimicrobiales > Oceaniaggregativiventaceae > CAYPUH01. The sequence goes on along the minus strand of CAYPUH010000168.1, from coordinate 5,039 downwards.
TATTACCTTTGCCGGAATGTTTGCACTGGGTATCGCGCTCATTTCCACGGTTCGCAATTATGCAGTGGATTTGACTCACTTTTTGTTTGGTGACATTCTTGGAGTGTCCATAGCAGATTTACTTCGGATCGCCCTTTTTGGTACGTTAATTCTTGTGATTGTACTCGTTCTCTATAAAGAATTCCGCCTGCTTGCGTTTGATCCTGTTCTGGCAACCACCCTGCGTCTTCCGGCCCGGTTTCTCAATTATCTTCAACTGGTGTTGATCGCCATTACAATTGTGGTATCCCTCCAGACCGTGGGAATTGCTCTGATGGTCGCCATGTTGATCACACCCGCTGCCACCGCTTATTTGCTGACCCATCGACTTTGGGTGATGATGACACTGGCCGCCGGGATGGCCACGCTGGTGGGTGTGGCAGGTCTCTATCTGTCCTACTATATCGGGATTTCATCCGGTGCCGCCATTGTTCTTATGGCGACACTGTTATTCGTGTTGGTCTGGATGTTCCTTTCTATAAAGAATTGGAAGCAAGCCTGAAACTCATCATCCCATGGTACGTATAGCCAAAGGGAGGGATGTGGCTCGTGCAAGTTCCTCGATATTCCTTTGACGTAACATATTAAAATAACGAGAATAACAAGCATGGCGTCGTCTGAAAACAATAAAACGGAAAACCGCTGGATGAGCGTAAAACGGGGTTTGTCGCGGGATTTGCATGACCTATACGAGTTTTACCTGGATCAGGAAACCCGAGATCGTCTCGCTGAAATGGGAAGAGTCCGACGATGGATCACTGTGGTCTTTTGGATTCTCAAGAGTATGTTCTTCAAACTGACGCCGGTGAGACGGGTTCTGTTGATCTTGTCCGTGGTTTTGATTTTTAATTCAAACAGCGGCTCTGGCTTCAATGGTGGATATCTCTTACTGATTTTTATCCTCATGCTCGAGTTAAAGGACAAGCTGCTGGCGCGGGATGAACTGAATGCCGGACGTGCGGTTCAGCGTGCCTTGATGCCGGATTCTCATCCCGACCTGGCGGGATGGGATATCTGGGTCTATACCCATCCGGCCAACGAGGTGGGGGGAGATGTGGTGGATGTATTGGAGCTGGGTCCACAACGCATTGGATTGACGTTGGGAGATGTGGCGGGAAAGGGGTTGCCCGCCGCTCTGTTGGGTGCAAAACTTCAGGCAACCATACGGGCTTTGGCTCCTCAACATGACTCTCTGAGTCATCTTGGACGTCAGCTCAATCATATTTTCTGTCGAGATGGCCTGCCAAATCGGTTTATATCTCTCCTCTATATGGAGCTAAAAGCGCACGATAATCAGATATCCCTTCTCAATGCCGGGCATCTGCCGCCGCTTCTGATCAAGGCGGATAAAATTATAGAATGGCAGCAGGGATCCTGCGCACTGGGGTTGAGTGAATCTTCCGAATACCAAGATGACCTCCTGGATGTTCAGTCCGGGGACATCCTGATCATCTATTCCGATGGTCTTGTGGAAGCTCGCAATGAAGAGGGTGAGTTTTTGGGCGAAGACCGCTTTCACCGGCAACTGGCCGCTTTGTCACAAGAGTCCGCACAGGACATCGGAGACGGCCTCTTGGATTCGGTCAAAGACTTTGTCGGCGACGCAAGGCCTCATGATGATCTGTCCTTGCTGATCTGTAGACGCCTCTGATCCCCCTTGTTACCAAATCGTTTATTCTATCCTTGAACTTTTCCTCAGAATCCGCTATCGTAAGGTAGACGGAACAAACACTCGTCGTCGTCCACATTCTGTTTCCACCCCTTTAAATAACGAATTTGGCACCACCATTTCACCGTGCTCAATGGTCAACCGCTCACCATCCTTTTGAGGAGATTCTGTCATGTCTCGAGGTCACTGGTCACGCCGGTCCTTTCTGAAATCGGTTGGAGGGGCCACCGCTCTGCTGTCACTTGGGGGATGCAAAACCGGGTTATCCGGTAAACGTCCCAACATTCTCTTTATGATGGCGGACGATCACGCAGCCAATGCCATGGGCTGTTATGGTTCCCGATTGGCTGCTTTTGCTCCCACCCGCAATATCGATCGTTTGGCACAGGAAGGGATGCGGCTGGATAACTGCTTTTGTACCAACTCGATTTGCGTTCCCAGCCGCGCTACGATTATGACCGGACAGTACAGCCATACCCATGGTGTGTATACCCTGCGCGATTCCCTGGATCCGAAAGCACCCAATGTGGCGAACCTGTTGCAGCAGGCAGGGTATCAGACCGCCCTCATAGGCAAATGGCATCTCAAGACGCAACCCACAGGATTTGATTACTGGAATGTCCTGCCCGGCCAGGGCCGTTATGTGAATCCTCAGATGAACGAAATGGGAACCGAGAAAACCTACGAGGGATATTGCACCGATATCATTACCGACTTGTCCCTGCAGTGGCTCGATCAGCGCCCAAAGGACAAGCCGTTCATGCTTATGACCCATTTTAAAAACTCACATGAACCCTGGTACTGGGCAGACCGTTATGCTGATCTGTTTAAAGATGTCCAGCTGCCCGAACCCGAGAGTCTGTTCGAAGATAAACACCATCGATCTCCTGGCTCGGAAACATATGGGTATACCATGGATTCCATGGCCTCGCGACAGGAACGGGGGAAATATCGAAGCGGCATTCCGGACCGGACCGGGCTTTCACTGGAATACCGACGTCGGCAAGCCTATCAACAGTTTATCAAGGATTACCTTCGCTGTATCGCCGGGATCGATGATAATGTGGGCCGGATTCTGAACGCCCTCGATGAAAAGGGGTTGGCAGAGAACACGGTTGTGGTTTACACGTCAGACCAGGGATACTTTCTCGGCGAACACAACTATATCGACAAGCGCTGGATGTACGACGAATCGATGCAGATGCCCTTTTTGATTCGGTATCCACGGGAGATTGCCCCAGGCTCTGTCAATTCCGATCTTATCATCAATAACGATTTCGCGCCCCTGTTCCTGGATTATGCCGGTGTCCCCACTCCCGAATTCATGCAGGGACGCAGCTTTCGATCCAATCTGGCGGGAAATCTGCCGTCCGATTGGCGGGATGCGGTCTATTATCGTTACTGGATGCACACCAATCGTCCGGCCCATTATGGAATACGGACTCTAAACTATAAGCTAATTTTCTTTTATGGATTGCCGTTGGGAATGACCGGCACGGTGGAGGAGCCGACTTTGCCCGGTTGGGAACTCTATGACCTGAACAAGGATCCCCAGGAACTGAATAATGTCTATGATGATCCTGCGTATGCGGATGTGGTTGAGGAGCTGAAAAGACGACTCTTTAGCCTCAAGGAGCAGATCGGAGATACAGATGACGCCTATCCCGAGTTGATGGAGCGGCGCCGTGATGTCAAGTAGATGGCACTATTCAAGAGTGTTGCGGACTCGAGTAAAGGAGGCAAAATATGGTGGATGAGACACGTCGTAGCTTCATTAAAACCGTAGGTGCAGGAGCAGGAGCGATTATGGCGTCCGGACTGTGGGGATGCGGCTCTCCGGGAAAACGTGGCCGTCTGCCCAATGTGATCATGATTTTTACAGATGACCAGGGGTACCAGGATGTGGGCGTCTATGGTGCCAAAGGCTTTGAAACGCCTCACCTGGACCGCATGGCGGATGAAGGTGTTCATTTTACCGATTTTTATGTCGGGGCTCCTATCTGTACCCCGTCCCGAGCAGCACTGATGACCGGCTGCTATCCACAACGGATCGGATTGCCCTATGTTCTGGGACCCGATTCAGAGATTGGACTCCATCCCGATGAGGTCACGATCGCGGAAATGCTCACGCCCCTCGGGTATGCTACTGCCTGTTATGGAAAGTGGCATCTGGGTGATCACCCCGAGTTTCTACCCATGAGCCATGGCTTTGACGACTATTTTGGTCTGCCCTATTCCAATGACATGTGGCCAAAGCATCCCACCCATCCCCAAAATTATCCGCCACTGCCCTTGATCGAGGGTGAAAAGGTCATCGAGACCAATCCGGATCAAACGCAACTCACCACCCAATATACTCAACGTGCCGTCCGGTTTATTCAGGACAACAAGGATCAACCGTTTTTCCTCTATCTGGCTCACTCGATGCCGCATGTGCCGCTGTTTGTCTCGGATAAATTTAAGGGTAAATCTGAGCAGGGTCTGTATGGTGATGTGATCATGGAAATCGATTGGTCGGTGGGTCAGATTATGAACACATTACGGGACCTGAGCCTGGATGAAGATACGCTGGTTATTTTTACAGCGGATAATGGTCCCTGGCTCCGCTATGGTGACCATGCTGGCTCTGCCAAACCGTTACGTGAGGGAAAGCATACGGTATTTGACGGAGGTCAGCGCGAACCCTGTATCATGTGGTGGCCCGGACACATTGCCGGCGGACAGGTTTGCCGTGAGATTACCACGGCGATGGATATCCTGCCCACCATTGCCCATCTCACCGGTGCCCCGTTGCCCACCCATCCCATCGATGGCCGAAATATCTGGCCCCTGATGCGGGGAGATGACAATGCCAAATCGCCGCACGAAGCGTTCTATTATTATCATGTCTGGGAACTCAAAGCCGTTCGCAGCGGCCAATGGAAATTGCATTTTCCACATGAGTGGCGGGATATCGTCAGTCCCGGTTCCGGCGGTATGCCCGGAGACATCACCAATCGTCATATCGAGCTTTCTCTATTCAATCTTGAAACCGATGTGGGTGAGGAACGCAATGTGGCTGCCGACCATCCGGATGTGGTCGAGCGACTCTCTGCGCTGGGAGAAAAGATGCGCGCGGAACTGGGAGATGAAGATCTGAAAGGAGCCGGTCGTCGCAAACCCGGTCGACTGTAGGAGTACTGGTTAATCCGTATCGCCCGGGTTTTCCTGCCCCGGCGATTCTTTTCTCATGTGATCCCATTGGTATGAACGACGGTCAGGTTATCCATGAACTTTTATACTCGTCTCTCTGTCTATTGTCTCGCCCTGTTTTCAGTTGTCGTTACCGCAG
>CAYPUH010000167.1:0-10071 GCA_964413725.1 uncultured Cytophagia bacterium | reverse complement strand
GATATTTTCCTATCCGCAGGGACAGTTCATCAAAATCCATAGAGCCACTCCTTGTTTTGCAACAGGGTGTAGCCACTCTCAACATAGACCTTGTCCATTCTGTTGATCGCCTCGACCAGGCCTGCCAATATCCAGATCGTCCATATCAGTGCAGGAGATCCTTTATAATTATTCCCAATGGAAAAGATCAGCACCCCCACCAGACTGGCGATCATACCAATCGCGATGATTCGATGCAGGCGGATTCGACTGGACAACGCATGTCTGGATCTCAGATAGAGCGCCAAAAAGAACCACAGGAGGGCCATGAAGCCAATCACCCCTGTCTCTGCAAAATGGAGAAGATAGTTATTATGCACCACCGCACGACGGGTATAATTATCATCCGCCACCAGATACTGCCGTGGATAATATCCATAATTGTTCACACCGACTCCGATAAAAGGGTGATCTTTAATGATTTCAATCGCCACACGAGAGGTTTCAACGCGACTGTATGCAGAGCCTTTATCATCCGTGGTAACCCGGTCATAGATCACATCCCCAAAAAACAAAAGTATGATGGCGAACCCAATAGCCGAAAGCATCACATTACGAACGACGCGCAAAGAAAGCATATTTTTAATAAACAGCAAATACAACACCAGAGGAATAGCTCCAACGAGAGAAATCCATGAACTTCGGGTTACCGATAATATCAAGGTAATAATACTCAGAATAGAAACCAATGCCGCAGTATGTCGCACCCATGCATTTCGGCTCGCCAGCATCACCACAAAAGAAAATGGCAAAAGCAGTGTAATATATTTTGCATAGTGGTTAACGTGTCCCAGAGTCCCACATACACGGACAATGCTAAAGGCTTCTCCCGTGTATCGCACATTCCAGGTCCATTCTTCACCCACTCCGATCACAGCAAGATTGGTATGAAAAACAAACTGGTTGAGAAAAATCAATGTTTGAACAAAAACACCCAAAAAGAGCATTTTCATTACAAAGGTCACATCTTTCTGACTCTTGATGGTATTGGCCACATAAAAAAACAAAATATATGCTTTAACGAGAACAACCACATCAAACAGACTGGCCAACAGATCTCTGGCAGCCAACATGGAGAGTCCATACGCGACAATGAGGGCGATCGTGGGGATTGAAATCGCCGGAAAGAAGCGAATGGTGCCCACCTGTTTGGATTTGGCAGTATCGATAATCCACACGGCGATGAGGACAGCCAGAGAGATATCAAACACACTCAGCGTAATGGAATCAGCGCCACTGATACTGGGATGGCGAAACAGGTTCACGTTCACAGACAATGGAAGGAAAAAGAGCGTCAATCCCAGCAGATATCGTTTTTTATCGCCCGGCAACATGACCAACAGAAACGGGAACAGGATCGCTGCAAAACCGTACAGGGCCCATTTGAAGGGCAGAGACAGGACAGCAAGTGCCACGAGGGCAAAGAAAAGTCCCACAGCGAGGCTGGCCAATAACCACAGTATATTTTGTTTTTTATCCGTCATGGGTGTTTTAATTCCTCTTCTTTCATCAAATAATCCCGATTGTTCCAAAAGCTGTCGCGCATTCTGTCCCGGGCCGGAATCCTGTACGCTCATAGGTTCATCACAAGACACACCTAATGACGCGGGATGAAATCGATTTCGGCCGTATCGATCACCGGGCCTTATGCTCTGTATCGATTCAGTGCCACACCCAACAGATTCGCATGTGCGGCCACCAGCTTGCGTTTGGCCTGTTGAGCCATATCCCAGCGTGTTTGTCCGGCGCGGACCACCAGGACAACTCCATCCACTAGAGCTGATAAAGAGAGGGCTCCCACAGTGGTCAAAACCGGCAGGGAGTCAAACAAGACATAGCTGAACGACCTGCGCCACTCTTTAAGCAAGTCATGAAACCTATCGGAGCCAAGCCATTCAGCCGGGGGAGTGTCTGTGTGACCACCCGGGATCAGATTGAGTCGACTTCCCTCGATGGGTTTGATCACCTTACGCCAGTCCATACCGTGTTCGAGGATCGATCCCAAATGGAAATCGCTCTTGACACCAAAGAGATCGGCCTGTTTTGGATTGTGGAAATTGGCATCAACCAGGAGGATGCCCCGCGTATCCTGTTCGGTATCACCGGATTGTTCCTCTTCTTTATTTTGTGGTTGCTCCTTGACTGCGGATTCAAATTCCTTCTTGAAAACCGACTTGTCCTCATTGGGTTTAAAACCGGGAGACATATTCTCTCGCAGCGATGCCACCTTACCGGTTACATGCCCGCCGCCCATCAAGTAGGAGACATATGCAGCTACGGTGGACGCGCCCTCCCCAGGAGAAGCACTTACAAACGACAGTGTTCTCAGTTTTCCCCTAAGGTTCGCAATGCGAATATATTCCTTGAGATCATAAAAATCATTGATCACTTCCTGAGGCAAATCAAAACCAAGAGCCCTACTGCCTGAAAGGTCTTGGTACCAATTCTGGCCAGGATTATCCTTGGCCTCCAGTTCGTTTAAACGATCATGTATCACACTCATGAGTATCCTCGCTCATTTCAGTCGGTGATGGTCAATTGTCCCAAATCCAGAACATCGAACAGCTCTTGGTTGTCAGGTGTTTTTTCCCACGAGGGTACAAAGTCAGCAGACTTTGAGGACTCGGTGGTAACAGTAGGAGCGGAGTCGGATTGGGTGTTTTCGGAAACGGAACATTCGCCTCGAGAGGTGTTCACCCTGACGGTCGCCGGTGTCAACAGACCCCGGTCGAGGATGCTCTGAATAAATTTTGAATCCAGCTGTTTGATTTTTTCTTGATGGGCCGTCATCAAAGCGTTATCGCACGTCTGATTGACCAGACGCGGAATCCCATCAGAGATTTCGTGAATAAAATCCATTGCAGCTTCCGTGAAAACATCCTCGCGAGGAGCGCCCGCCTGTTCCAGCCGGAAACGAATATAATTCTTTGTATCCTCCAATGTCATCCGATGAAGGACCGCTTTCATACTGATCCGCTGGCGCAGTTGGTGCAAACGGGGATGTTGGAGATGGGTCTCCAGCTGCGGCTGTCCCGAAAGAATAACCTGAAGCAATTTTCGCTGCGAGGTTTCGAGATTGGACAACTGACGGACCTCTTCGAGAACTTCCGGTTTGAGATTTTGTGCTTCATCGATAATCAGAACAGCATATTTACCCTCTTCATACCGGGCAATCAAATAATCATACAATTCCATCAACAGGTCCGTAAGATCGTGACTTTCGGGTTTGAAGCCAAAATCACGACAGATATATTTAATCAATTCACGGGCCGTCAACGTGGTATTAAACACCCAGGCATAGTTTACCTGTTTGCTAAAGCCGCTCAGCATGGCACGAATGAGCGTGCTTTTCCCCAATCCCGGCTCGCCAACAATCGCATTGATGCCCTTGCGGGATTGAACCGCAGCGATGAGTCGATCCAGAGCTTCCTTGTGCATTTTGCTCATATAGAGATATGAGGGATCGGGCGTCGTCGAGAATGGTTCAGCCTTAAGACTGAAATACTTTAAGTACATGTTACGTCCCCTATCTCATTTGGTTTTGCGGTATTGCTGCATCAAAAAGTTCTTCCATGGGAATACCGAGAACTTCAGCTGCCTTACGTTTAAACTTAAAGGTTGCCTCCACCCTATCGTTCTCCACCATGGAGAGATAGGTAGCGCTACACCCAAGTAAAAAGGCGAGTTCATATTGCTTCAAACCGGCTTCCCAGCGTTTGATTTTGATTCGATTCCTCATGCCTGCTTCTCCTCTCTATTGTAACATATAATCGTCTCGTGATTTTCCCAAATGACGGGGAATCGGTGTTACGATTCCTGGTCTAATCAGAGTTTCCTCTAGAGGATTGAGGACTCGATCGTCGATACCGTGTTGCATAGGACCGCTGAAACTCTGGTATGGAGGCCAGAATAGGCAACCCCAGACAATTTTGAGCATCCTCAGCCGTGTTAACCGAATGATCAAAATATTCGACGATAAAGGCGGTTCCAAAGGCGACCACTATCGCCAGAAACAAACCGAGAGCCAAATAGAGAGGTCTATTGGGTTTCACAGGATGTTGAGGAATCATAGCCGGTTCCAGCAATTGTACCCGAACAAGATGTTCCTGTTTTTCCGTGGCCAGCTCTGCTTCTTTTCGTTGACGAATCAGCATGGAATGGACACTCTCCAGGTCTTCAACTCCAATGGTGAGTTGTCCGAGCTCATATTCCTGTTTGGACAGATTGGCAATCGAATTGACCACCTCTTCCATTCGTTCTGCAAGAGCCTGTTCCTGAACGCGCATCGATTTGATCGCGGCGTCTTCCGCCTTGATAATCTCGCGTACTTCCTGATCGCGTTGCTGTTTTAAATTCGCGACTTTTGCACGAATCTCCTGAAGTTTGGGATGTTGGGCCGTGTACTTGCGGGCCAATTCCTTTTCCTCTAGCTTCAGGTCCATCAACTCTTTTTTCAGTTTGTTTACAAAATCGAACCGCGAATAGCTTTCGGACGATTTTAATGTGGGAATATCCAGATGTTCACCCTGGGCCAGTTGTTCCCGGATCACCTGTAACTGAGCTTCTCTGGCAATTCGATCCGACCTCACCCGGGTTAGAGTCTGATCAAAATCGGAAAGCGAGTTAAACAAGATGTTTGCCTGTCGATCCGGCTCAATCAGATTTCGTTTCCGTTTGTATTCCATTCCGGCTCGCTGAATCGTGTCTATCTGTGTGGAGATCGTGGCGATCTGTTTATCCAACAGTCGCAAAGACCGCTCATCTCGATTAAGTCGGGGTCTTTTCTGAATGTATTCGTGCACCACACGCTCGACAATCTGAGCGGCCAGTTCAGGATTGTTGTTCTCGTAACTGACTTCCAGGACGTTCGACTCATCGTGGCGATCGACCCGAATGTCTTCTTCCAATTCCGTAACAGCCGATTCAAACTTTTGTCTCCGCTCAGGATCCGTTTCCTGCTCCGACAGTCCAAAGGCGGACACGACTGGGGCCAGAATGTTATACATCTTGAAAATTTGCTTTTCAGAGTTGAGTCGGTCGTAATATGTCTCATCCGACACCCGATAAAGATTGAGCAAATGGGCCTTTTCATGGTCTAACATGTAATTAACCATAACTTTGGCCTTAGCCCGATACACCGGTTTGATCAGCAGAGTGACCAAAGCCACCGCTGCAAAAATCACAATGAAAAGCCAGGTGATCAGTTTTGCCCGCTTTCGGACAACGCTCAGAAAACTCTGAGGAGACATTGGGCTTTCAACTTGACTGTACTGAATCATGGCCAATACCTTTGTCGTTTGTTGAACAATTATTCATTTCGATACCAATATTTATAGCGATAGAACAGGTCTGTGGGGGGAATCACATAATCATAGATTCGCCGCACAAACGCATCGAGATTGGAGATAAACGTACGAGGAATAAAAACGAGATCATAGGGCTTGAGACGAAGATCATCCAACAGATTCTCTTCCAGATTGCCCATACTGAGATTCATCCGTGTCACCTCGATGCTCCGATTGCCATCCCCGCGAATCAGGATGACACTGCTCATTTTGCCACTGCGTTTTGCACCACCTGCCGTCGCTACCGCTCTGAGTACGGTCATGCCCTTCGTCACCGGGTATTGACCCGGATCTTCAACCTCACCCATCACATAACAAAACTGACCACCGAATTCACGCAGGATCACGGTAATCTCTGGATCGATCAGATACGTTGAATAGGCCTGAGTGATTTCGCGCTCCAGATCAGAAGGGGTCATTCCCAGAACGTCGAGTTCTCCAATGTAAGCCAATGAGATCTTTCCATCCGGTCTTACAGAGACTGTCTCATTGTATTCCGGATTCTTGAAAAATTTGACCTCAAGCTTGTCTCCCTGCCCCAAACGATATTCCAGAGACGGATCAGATTTGAGTCGGGGGGCGTAAACAACCTCCTCTGCCGCCTTTGCTCCAGATGGAATTTCCATTGCAGGGGGGGCACTCGCGTCTGTGTCCGGTTTCTCCAAAGAGTTTTCCATCTCCGCATCTGTCGGCGCCGCAGTTTCGGGTTCGTCCACGGGTCGAATTTCTTCAATCACAGATGCATCGTCCTCTTTCTCTTCTTCATCGAACCGGATCACCACTTTCTCCGTATCCAGATTCTCTCGTTCACCCCGCGGCTTCACAGAACAGGAGCTCAAAAGCCCTGCTGCGACCATGAGGATTAGCAAAAGAGTGGTTGACTGGATTCGTTTCATGATGCTCCTCACTTGATTTGTTTGCTAGCCGTTCATGACCCCAATCGACAAGAGTCCCTTTAGATCTACCGGGGTGTCCTTTCGATCCACCCCGGCACAATCTTACTTCATGAACGTCATCTTTTTGGTGAATTTTTGATCATTAACCTGCAGCGTGTAAAGATAGGTCCCGGATGGTACTGGTGTGCCTGCATCATCGCGACCATTCCATTGTGCACTATGAGTCCCGGAAAACTGAACAGCATCAACCAATTCCCGTATCATCTGCCCACGAACATTGTAGATTCTTAACAGAACATGACCCTGTTCCTTGATCGAGTAATCGATCGTCGTGGTCGGATTGAAAGGATTGGGATAGTTTTGTTCCAACGCATACGCTTTAGGCACCTGGAACGTCTTGGTCTCCACCGGGCCATGAAAACTCGTATACCCCTCAGTGGAAATATCCGCCAACCAGTAATAATAAAAGCGATTCTTTTCCACGGTGCGGTCCTCAAACGTATAAGTCTGTCGAGACTGACTGTTGCCAGCACCCGGAATAAGCTCTTCATTCACCTGAACCCGTTCGCCGGCAATTTCGTTGCTGCGATAAATATTAAAACCCAGATTCTCTGTCTCCGATTCGGTAATCCACTCGAGGAGGACACGATTTTCCACTGAACTGGCTTTAAAGGCAACGAGCTCAATCGGGTATCGATGAGATACACCCCAAGAGCCGAAATCATGCTCATATCCATCGGCAGATGTGATGGTATAGAGTTCGGAATCGCCATAGCTATCATCCGGTGTGATGGTGGACGCATTGCTCGCTCGCATATAGACCACATCTCCGTCTGCTACGGTGTCCAGTGTAAACACTTTGCTAAAGACACCTTCATCAACGCTTCCCGCATACCCTGCACCGATACGAACCGTATCCAAGATTGCATCATCACCGGTGGTTTCACCGTATTCCGTCGGTGGATTGTTCAGGCCATCAGGACCTGCCCAGATCAACTGCACCAGATCACTACTTGCCGTACCGTCTCCGAGAAGATAGGTTGTACCATCGAGATCAAGTACACCTGTTGTTGAAGACGCTGTGAACGAGATCGGGACTTGGGACTGTCCCAGTCCAGTCCATCCCGCTATCATCGCAAATAGGGTAATTATAAAACACCCCTTAAAGTTCAACTCCATGACTCATCCTCCTCTTCTTCCAATTACTTTCCACATGTTAATTACCCTCGTTCTTTTACTGGCTTAATCTACCATGGGATTCGGGAATGTCCACGTATTCGAAGTTCGCTGATCCCGGATCCACAAGATGTAGCCTTGTCCCGGAAAAAAGGAAGGCTCGCTGGCCGATCCTTCGTGATTGTGCATCCAACTGCCATTGTACTGTGTTCCAACATTGTCCACCAGCCAGGCGACCTGATACTGACGACTGTTGTTGTCATAGCGTAGAATTCGATCAGACTGGGCCAATGAATTGCTGCCCCGTACCACCTGATCTTCCCACAACTCGCTGTTTTTGTACGGCGTTGGTACTGCATAGGGCATTCCGACGTAATTCAGTCCTTCAGACAATGTGAACGACACCTCTGATTGATCGAGAACGGTTCCCTGAATCAGTACATATTCAATAGAATCCTGGGTGGAATGTATCCAAAAGGACTCGGTGGGATCGATCCTCTCGGTATATTCACGTTGTCCCGACTGGTCTGCCCATCGACCATCCAGCTCACTGTTCGCAGTGTCCACCAACCAGGCAATCTCGTATTTTTGGCCATCCCACCTGTAGATACGATCCGACTCGGAAAGTGTGTTGCTGCCGTGGAGCTGGCTACCAAAGATCCCACTCAGGCTTGAATCTCTGGGAATCAATGGAATGGATACCAAGTTCATCCCCTTATGGATAGGCAAGGCATACACACCAAAGGTTTCCGAAACACTCAAAGCCTGATCATTGCTGACGGCTTTAACCTGATAGTACGTGGCCATACCAGGTGTCGGCTCATAGTCCGGATCGATCGCAATTGGACTTTGGACCTGCGCCAGTAGTGACGCGGACGTCATCAACGGATCTTCCGCTTTGTTCACCTCATAATAATCCAAACCAGTAACTCCACTCCAACTCAACTCCAGACCTTCACCTTCTCGATACTCGGCGATGAGATTCGTAACCTCCACGGAGCCACTGACCGGTACGATACCATAGACCTCTTCCGAAAACGCGCTCTCATTGCCCGAGGAGTCGTAAGCTGTGACCGCAAAATAATAGGTCTGACCTTCGGTCAATCCATCCACCGTGTAAAACGTGTCGAGTCCTACATCCACATTCTGATCGTAGACTCTAGACTCGTCGCCATAATACATCAGGTATCCGGCCAGATCGTTTTCGGTATTGGAATCCCACCGGACCACCAACGCTCCCCCCCATAAAACACTGGTACATGCCAACAGCACAAGCAGCCCCTCCAAAAGCAATACGAGACGCTTGCGTTCACCAACCCGATGAATCCTCATGAATACTTCCTCCTGTTATTTAGTGTTATATGAGAGATGATACTTGTTTGCCGATCGTTTGATGCTGCAGGTTCTACCTTCACACCGCTTTAAGCAGAGATTATGCCATACCCGCAAAACAATCAGATTGTTGCCTGCATGACCCACTTTTACGGTCCGGCCTGATAACTTTTAATTGCTGTATTTATTAGCTTTATAGTTATATAAATATTTTTAGTAAAAATATTATTTACTAAATAATATTTTTACCGCCCAACCCGCTCAATGAGGTCAAATACGACCCTTATGGGTCCCAAAGCGTCCCATAAAGGCAACACTCGATAATCGGATAGATCGTTGGCTACAAAGCCTCTATACAACGGGTGAAAAGCTCTGGTAGTCTATTGTAAATCGTCGACCCGGCTTTTCAGAGATGTTACAATTGTTTTCACTGGTGTCCGGTCCACAAACCGGACACCAGTGAATTGTAGTATTGGATCAAACGGGATTACGGAAAACGGGGTGTGTATCCGTTAGAGGGGAATAATAAGAATAAGTGACGAGAGCCTTGCATGAAATGCTGCGCAAGGAAGCGAAGCGGAGCTGCAGAAGCATCACCAACTCTTTTGTCAATTCACACGACGAAGCATGTTTCGTTTTTCGATGATTTTTTCACTCGCATGGATGATCGCCCGTGTTTCTGCTGTATTTCTGGGTTTAAATGTCTGGTAGGTCATTCCCTGCTCAGCGGCAATCTTTCGAATGCTCAACGTATAGTCTTCGGTCACCAAAATAATCGGAAGCCGGGGACGTAGTTTTCGAATCACAGGCAATAACTCAGGCCCCATGATTCCCTGAAGATCCAGGTCGAAAATCATCAAGTCCACAGTCCGTTCCAAAAGCGCCAATAAAACCTCACCGGCCCTGTTGATGGTTTCCACACAATAGTGTTCAGAGTCAAACAATTCACCCAAAGAGCTCTGGATATTTACATCTATAGAAGCCACCATTATCCGATGGGGATACTTGGTCCCCGTTGCATGTTCTGAAGGCATCATCCGTCGTTGCACCTTTCTGTTTGGGTTCGCCTTTTTTAACGCGTTCACCCTTTCACACAACAAGTTTTGTGCCATTTCCGGCATTGAACCGTTATTTTCTTATCCCTATTTTTAATGAGTTTAAAACATAAAAAAAGAGTTACAATCCTGTCACAATTTTATAGAATGTGACCTCAAAGCCACTCAATCGTGGTCTAAAAGACACAAAAAAAAACCCCCGAATCTTTCCGGGGGCCTGTGGCAAAT